>NZ_SJPY01000008.1:78576-236701 GCF_007860185.1 Novipirellula aureliae | reverse complement strand
TGGTCATTTCCCATCAGGAAACAGCGTCGGCAGGTCCGATTGTACAGATGGGCGATAACGACCTCATGCGGATCAAACACTTCGCTACGTGCCAACCGAACCATCACACACCTCCCGAGAGAAAAGCGTCAGCAGAATCACCAGAAATCGTATACCTCGGTTAGGGAAAAGGCAAATCCACCAGAATCATGCTCTGTCCCTTGGTGTGCGTCCGTTTTTGCACCGACGTATGATCGCTCTGCTCCAGCGTTTCCGCCATCGCGGCACGAATCAGGTTCAAATCCACGTAAGCGGCACAGGCCAGCAGGGATGCTTCGTCCGTCAATCGAGTTGCACGGTAGCGATCTTGGAAGAACCGGCCCGACTCCTGTTCCTCGCGATTCGCTCGCATCGCAACGCGTTGGCACAACAGCCGCATCCACCAACTGAAACTGCTCAGCCGCTCGCGGATTTCTTGGCATTTGATTGGACAACCAGCGATCGATTTGAGTTCTGGCTCGCTTGGCGGCAAAGGCGACCCGTCGGATTTGCGGCGGTGTGGACAGAGCATCAGCCAGCGCCGAGCCACCTCCCTATCGCTCCAGGTCGCCACCAGATCGGGCCGCGATCTTAGGATCAAGTGGATGTGGTTGTCTAGTATTGAAAAAGCTAGCAAATCTAAAGAGAAAAATTCTGCAAACTGTTGCAGATACTTTTCGATCCAGATTTTCCGGTGGTCGAAGTTTTTGCCGGACACTTGGTCATTTCCCATCAGGAAACAGCGTCGGCAGGTCCGATTGTAGAGATGGGCGACAACGACCTCTTGCGGATCAAACACTTCGCTACGTGCCAACCGAACCATCACACACCTCCCGAGAGAAAAGCATCAGCAGAATCACCAAGAATCGTATACCTCGGTTAGGGAAAAGGCAAATTCACCAGAATCATGCTCTGTCCCTTGGTGTGTCATCGAAGCGTGCGTGGACTCGGCATCCAGCCGAAAGCCATGGTGGGCATCCTGCCCACCAACGAAAAACGGCAGCCTTTCGGCTACCGTTCGGGTGTCGCTTCGATCCGGTGCAAGCAGTCGTTTCCTTCAGAAACTACCCCCGTCCCGTTTGATTCGTCTCAGCAAAGACCCAGCTATCGTCGTCGACTGCAAGAGAATTACTGGCAATATTGCCATCTGCGTCAAGCGAATCGAATTCAATCCACGGACGGCCAGCGCCATCAATCTCACAAACTGTCACCACCATATTCCTTAAAATTAAATCGCGATAAAGTGCAAACGTCTCATCCCAGTCGCCATTGTGATAGTGTGATTCGGCGAAAACAGAAGGAATTTTTACGATTCGGATTCTATCGCCTATTTTCAAGTCTTTCCAACTGGGTGCTTCTGAGTGCATCGCTCGTACATCTCTCAATATCGAGGGGTTTTCGCTTTGGGGCGTACTAGGGATAAGTGCATCTAAACCGAATTTGCTCATCTAACTAACCGATCGCGGTTACCAACCGCGAGTAAGAGTAAAATTGCAAACCGTAGTGAGTACAATTCCGCTCAGGCACCGGCGGAGCATCAAGAATCATGAGCCCGGCGTTCTTGCCCGCGGCAGCACTCCAGTCGCAAAAGGAGTTGTCTTATGCCTAACGACGTAGCGAAAGCACTTTGCGTCCCACATCAACGGACAGTCAAGTTATCGACACCTCCGCTGACTATGCTTCCCATCACATCCCCCATCCCTCGCAGCTTGGCCTCTCGGGTCTGCATTACAAACGTCGATCTTGATATTGGATGGGCAGTCTCTTGAGCAATTGTTCACCTTGTAGCTAATGGTAAAAACCGTTGAGCAAGCTTCTGGCCCGATGTACCGACATGAGTAAATACAAGTCTTATTACCCTTGCATTCAGGCGCACGGTCCGAATCAACGGGAATGCGTGGGAAGCACTCATCACCAATCCATTTTCCTACCAACACTCCTTCAACAAATACCGAAACCACGAGAAACGCTTTGCCACCAATGCGGACGCAGTTCTTAACGATTTTGGTTTTCGGAATCGGCGGTTTTGTCTTAGGCAATGGATCGGGATCGCCCAGCAATCCTAACGGATCAGTCGAAATAAGAGGCTTTGAATTAACGTACTCGTAAAGGTTCCAAGGACTACCCTTGAACCCAATCGGGTCTCTGGAGCGAGACTTGCCGGTGGGGTCGTACATGGAAGCATGGTCGTTGTCGTGAACTGCGGAGATATCGTTCGGGTGGCAACTGCATTCGGACCCCTTGCTTGTCGCGTTCGTCGTAAGTGGAAATGCATTGAAAAAAGTATCGCGGAGAAGCGTCGTACGTACGGCAGACGTTTGCACCGACGTCCTCAAAACTCTTTTGTTGCCCGATCGGATCATAGATGGTCCAACTCTTTCGTTGCACCGCGAAGGTGAATGGGACCGGAACAATACCAGAATTGCCAAGTCAAAAGATGCTTTCGTTCGTTTTGTTCTCGCATCGGTTCCCAAGCGAGGTGAACCAAAACATGATAGACGCACCCGTTGATCGTTGTCAAGTTTTGCAGAATTTGATCACCAACACGAATCCATCAAGACGTTTTTTTATTGGCGTTCATTCGCGTGATTGGTGGGCAAACCCGGGCCATCCACCAAGGCAAAGAAGTTTGTAGCAATAAACCACCCCCTTCACCTTTGTTCTGGGGCCATCGCGATGCCCGAAAGTCTTGACGACTGCCGCTGCGTTTTTGGGACTAACTTTGGCGGAAGGGGGACTCGCCGATTTTTGACAACTTGCGTAGACTTAAATGGTGAAAGCGTCCGAAAAGAGCGGGGCGCTCGTTTTTTTCTACTCGATTTCCTATTGTCAAAATGTCACCTAGCGAACACGACATCTACCAAGAACACGTTTTGGAGCACTACGAGGATCCGTACCATCGGGGATCACTCGCCGACGCCACTCATTCCGACGAAGGCAACAACCCGCTCTGCGGTGATGTTATCCAGATCGATTTGAAGTTGTCCGAGGATGGTCGAATTGAGCAAGCTTGGTTCGATGGCGAAGGCTGTAAAATCAGCCAAGCGTCCGCATCGATGTTAACCGAAGCAATCGAAGGAAAGTCACTTGACGAAGTCAAGGCTTTTTCCGCGGAAGAGATGCTGAAATTGTTCGGCCCGCGACTGACTCCCAATCGGCAAAAATGTTGTTTGTTGTCTTGGCGAGTGCTGCAAAGTGCGGTGCATTCACCCGTACGCGATATTGATGACGATGAAGATTCCAACGGCCCCCCTCGGTTCGGCGGCCCTAGTCTTAGCGAAGAGTCCTAATGCCAAACTTATCCAATCACGCGGCGGATCCATCTATTTTTGATGCTGAGCAATATCGTTGCGACTTTCCGATCCTAAAACGACGTGTCTCCAACGGCGTACCACTGGCGTTTCTCGACAATGCAGCGAGTAGTCAAAGGCCGTCCGTAGTGATCGACACGATGGCGGATTGTTTCGAGTCCTATTATGCCAACGTACACCGCGGCATCCATACGCTTAGCGAGGAATCAACGGACCGCTATGAACAAGCTCGCGTGGCGACCGCCCGGTTTGTAAACGCTGCCGAAGACAAGGAGATTGTCTTTACCGCCGGATGCACCGCCGCGATCAATACGGTTGCACGAAGCTGGGGCGAGACAAACCTTCGCAGCGGTGACACCATCCTGCTAACCATCGCCGAGCATCATGCGAACATCGTTCCTTGGCACCAACTGGCCGAGCGAATTGGCTTGAACGTTGTCTTTATCCCGATCGATGACAAGTTCGACATCGCGGACGAGGTCGTCCTGGAATACCTCGATCGCCATCGGCCAAAGTTGTTTTCATTTACCGCTGCCTCCAACACGCTGGGCACGGAATTCCCCGTCAAGCGGTGGACCGAGTTCGGTCACTCTGTTGGAGCAACCGTGTTGGTCGATGCGGCTCAGGCGGCACCTCACAGCGTGGTCGATGTCCAAGATTGGAACGTCGACTTCTTGGCATTCAGTGGGCACAAGGTATGCGGCCCCACTGGCATCGGTGTGTTGTACGGAAAGGTGGAACACCTCGATGCAATGCCAGCATTCTTAGGCGGTGGTGGCATGATTGATCAGGTAACAACGAGCGGATTCAGCTCGGCGGCATTGCCTGAAAAATTCGAAGCGGGGACGCCACCGATCGTGGAAGCGATCGGACTCGGAGCGGCAATTCAGTACATTTCTCAGATTGGTCTCGATAAGATCCACGATTACGAACGTCGCATCGGTGCTTATGCCGATGCGGGACTTCGTGAACTTGAGGGCGTTCGAATCATTGGACCGACTCCCGATCGCAAATCGGGGATTGTTAGTTTTCTAATCGATCACGCCCATGCGCACGACACGGCCCAGAGTCTCGACAGCTTTGGGATTGCCGTCCGTGCAGGACATCACTGCACAATGCCGCTACACGACGCGATCGGCGCGACGGCAACAACGCGTGCGAGTTTCTATTTCTACAACACGTTTGCCGAAGCCGATCGCTTGATCGAAGCCGTCAGGTCGACTCGGAAAAAATTTGCGCCGAGCGGACGAAAACGCCGTCCCAGGACAGGCTGATCGCCGCGAAGCGATGGCAGCCACCTAGCCCGGATTTGCGTCCTGGGCTCTCCGGTGTCATGCCTTTGGTACGAAAACGTGCAACTTCAAAAGTTTCGAATGGGGTTATGACCAAATCGTGCGTCACAACGAAGTATGAGGGTCTTAGATATCGATACAGGTTTCGAGGAAGCGTGCCAACTTGTGGAAGTCGCTGTCGGTTTCGATGAAGCGTACTTTGGTCACAAGCGTTTGAGGGTCAACGAGTTGTTCGAAGGGTACGAAGTGCAAATCGAGTTGGCCGGAGACCGAGACCATCACACCGTTTAGTTTCTCTTCGACCAACGCTCGGTAGGATCCGACCCCTAGTTGGGCACCGAGCATGACATCGTAGGCATGAGGCGGTGCACATCGCGCTTCGTAGCCGAGTTGCAAGCCGTTCACTTTTCGGCTTCGTCCGGTTCGTTCGTTGTAGCGGCGACTAATCATCTTTGAAAACAAAGCGGATAGATTGATCGACGAGATATTGATATGACCGTGGTCATCGCGATCCACGCCTTCGAGGTATTTCGCAGGCAAGAATTCGGCCATACCTTCGGCGACAACGATCGTGCCGTATTCACGGCCTTCGCGTTCGCGAGCGATGATCATGTCGACCATTCGGTCGATAACCCGATCGATCGCCATCACTTTCCGCTTTTCTCCTGTTTCATGATTGACCACTTCTTCGGTCGCCAAAGCACCGGTGACGTCTTCGACACTTAGCACCATGCTGGCTTCGCCCGCGATGGCGGCACCGTAAGCCAACCATCCAGCGCTTCGCCCCATCGCCTCGCAAAGGAAATAGGCTCTCCCGGCAGCGGCATCGAAGTTCAGGTTGCGAATTTCTTCGGCCAAGGTTTCGACAGCGGTAAAGAAGCCGAAGGTGAAATCGATCCCGGAATAGTCGTTATCGATTGTTTTTGGCAAATGGACGACGGGAAACCGCCGTGCGTCGGCAGGCAATCCGTCTTGGAACATTTTCAACTTGTTTGCCGTTTTGAGCGTATCATCGCCACCAATCGAGATCAGGGCATCGATTTCAAGCGAGCAGAGCCCCTCATAAACGCGGCGAAGCGGTGCGACCAATTCGGGGTCATTGAGGTGATCGGGCGAATTGACGTGCTTGCCAGGGTTGGTTCGTGCCGTCCCAATCATGATTCCTCGGCTGCTGCGAGCGTTGGTCAGTGAATCCTGGGAAAAAGTGATGTAATCGACCCCCTCCTGCAGCGGTCCGGCAGCGGTGTATTCGGCCAATCGGCTATAGCCGTGCTTGATACCGAAAACTTGTGCACCCTCTTCAAGAAACGAAAAAGCTGCGGTTGAAATCACCGCATTGGCTGCCGGAGCTGGTCCGCCAGCGAAAAGGATCGCAACGCGCTTGATGTCGTGATTTTGTCTAGTTGGCATCGTTATTCGTTCTTTGTGTAAAGGGAGGAGTCTGAAAAGCGGTCGCTCGCCAATTCTATCAATCCCCTGATTTTAAAGAACTGCGGCGAAAAACCTAGATGGCGTTTGCTGTATTCGATTCCACAAATCGTTGTTATGCTCAGGGGGTTGCCGCTTCCTATCGTGAATCATTCTCGTGGATCATTCATTCGCCGTTAGCGAAGGCCGTGTGAACTGCCGTGCCAACCGAAGCTGACGCCAATCGGGCGATGGCATCGCGCGGTTTGCAAATGATTCACGCAAGCTATTTAACGCAAACTTTTTAGCGCAAACGAGTTACCGAAACGGTGTCCAAGCGCATGAATCCTCGGTGCTCTTCCTTTTCTCACCTTGCGAGAAAACTTTGACCAAATCAGATTTTCCGCCTCCAGAGCCTTCGGGAGCTGCGAAACCCGACATCACCGCAGATTCAATTCTAGGTGCTGGCGGTAGCATTTCGCGAAGGCTGACCAAGTTTCAGCCTCGGCCTCAGCAGTTGACGATGGCCAAAGCGGTCGAAAAGGCTCTCGAAAACGAGCAGCACCTCGTTGCCGAAGCGGGTACAGGAACCGGAAAAAGCTTTGCATATATGGTCCCCGCGATCCTGTTTGCCACCAAAAACCAAGGAAAAGACTCTCCCTCCGCGGACACCGATGCGTTGCTTAACGAAATCGAATCGAATGAAGTCCCGCTCCATGAGATCCCGACGGCCAAAAAGCCCCCGAGTAACGAGAAAAAACCGCCGCGAAAGCTTCGGATTCTAGTCTCAACCCATACGATAAGTTTGCAGGAACAGCTGATCGGCAAAGACATTCCGCTGCTTAACAGCGTCATTCCTCGCGAGTTCTCTGCCGTCCTCGTCAAAGGCCGAAGTAACTATTTGTCGATCCGTCGAATGGAACGAGCGAACGCAAAAATGACCTCGATGCTCGCGGGCGATATCCAATACGCGCAGTTGCGAGAGGTCACAAAATGGGCAAAATCGACGAACGATGGATCGCTATCGACGTTGCCGATCAAGCCTGATGCGGCGGTTTGGGACGAAGTAAAAAGTGATACAGGAAATTGCTTGGGCCGCAAATGCCCCCACTTCAAAGATTGCTTTTACTTCAAAGCACGCCGCCGAGCGATGAATGCCGAGATCATGGTGGTCAATCATGCGATGTTTTTTAGCGACTTGGCGCTTCGGCAACAAGACGTTGCCGTGCTGCCCGATTACGACGCTGTCATCCTCGACGAATGCCATACCATCGAAGCCGTTGCAGGCGATCACCTCGGAATTCGACTTTCAAGCGGCCAATTTGACTATCTGTTTAACAAGCTCTACAACGACCGGAACCAAAAAGGTTTGCTCGTTGAGAAAAACCTTCATGGGCTTCAGCAACAAGTCGACCGCTGCCGCTTTGCCGCATCGAATTTGTTCGCCGACCTACTTGATTGGTGGGAAAATACAGGCGGTCGAAATGGCCGAGTCATGCGTAAAGATGTCGTCAGCAATCCGCTAAGCGAGCCGATGGAAATCCTGGCCAAGGCGTTGCAACAGCAGGCCGATGGCCAAAAAAATGAATCGGACCAAAAAGATTTTGAATCCGCATCGGAGCGTTTGTACGCGTTATCAGGAAACCTCAGGCAATGGTTAGGGCAAGAACTTGACAACTCCGTCTATTGGCTTGAGCGGACCGGATCACGACGTGGAATCGACCGAGTCACACTGGCTGCGTCTCCGGTCGATGTCGGTGCAACACTTCGCGAAGCCCTGTTTCAAAATGACAAAATCCGCTCAGCGGTGATGACAAGTGCAACCTTGGCGACGGGTAACGACGATCGTTTTGAGTTTTTTCGGTCCCGAGTCGGTTTAACGGACGGAATGTCGGTTCGTGTCGGCAGCCCTTTTGATTATCAAGAACAAGCAAAGCTAGTCGTCGTTCGCAATCTGCCTGACCCTTCGAAAGAACGAGAATTGTTCGAAAAGGCGATTCCTGAGCAAATCAAACG
Source organism: Novipirellula aureliae (assembly GCF_007860185.1). Lineage (NCBI taxonomy): Bacteria > Pseudomonadati > Planctomycetota > Planctomycetia > Pirellulales > Pirellulaceae > Novipirellula > Novipirellula aureliae. Next base: position 228,657 of record NZ_SJPY01000008.1, on the reverse strand, counting down.
CGTCGTCGCGTACAGCGAAGGACATGCGTTTGTGTTGTTCACCAGTTACGATCTGCTGCGCCGTTGCGCGACCGCTTTGACGCCTTGGCTAGCGAAGAAAGGGCTCCAACTCTACAGCCAAGCGGGCGAACAAAACCGTACGCAACTACTCGATGCATTCCGTCGTAACCCCAAAGGAGTTCTGTTCGGCACCGACAGTTTTTGGCAGGGCGTCGACGTCCCAGGCGATGCATTGACCAACGTGGTAATTACAAAGTTGCCCTTCGCCGTCCCCGACCATCCCCTGTTGGAAGCAAAACTCGAAGCGATTCGTGCCGGAGGTGGAAATCCGTTTGCCGATTACCAATTGCCTGAAGCAATCATCAAATTTCGGCAAGGATTTGGCCGTTTGATCCGCACTCAAGAAGACAAAGGTATGGTTGTCGTTTTAGACCCCAGGATTGAAAGCAAACCGTACGGACGGGCGTTCCTGCGAGCACTACCCGATGTCCCGGTCCAATTCGTTTCACCCATTCCAAAATCAAAACGAGGAAAATGACGTCATCCCCCTTAGAAATCCTCTACGAGGACAATCACCTATTGGTGATCAATAAACCATCGGGACTCGCGACGATGGGAGCCGAATCAGGCGACTCGCTACATTCGGTTGCATCGGAGTACTTAAGGACTCGCTACAACAAGCCGGGGCGTGCGTTCTTAGGGGTCGTCAGCCGCCTAGATGCCATGACGAGCGGGGTGATCGTGATGGCAAAAACCAGCAAAGCGGCATCGCGTTTGACACCCCAATTCGCTCCGCCAATCGACCCATGGGCGATGCCCAAAAAGAAGAGTAAGCCAATCGCTCGTGCTTCGAAAATCTATTTGGCGGTGGTGGAAGGTTGTTTGCCAGAATACCAATCAACGGAAGCGAAAGTCAATGAGTTCAATGGCTTTGTTTACAAAGATGACGCGGCGAAGCGGATGCGGGTTTGCCATCCACAAAAAGAGAATGCAAAAAACGCAGTGCTTCGCTACACGATTTTGAAGACGCGCGACGATGCGACGTTGCTGGCCGTTCAATTGATGACAGGCCGAAAGCACCAAATACGTGTCCAATTCGCGGATCGCGGCTTTCCCATTTGGGCGGATCGAAAGTATGGCGGACGAAATTCACTAGAGGCTGGCATTGCATTGCACAGTTGGCAATTGAGTCTCATGCATCCAACAAAAGGTGAAAGAATGACTTGGCAAACGTCACCACCCAAAGCATGGCGATCTTTTGGTAAACTGGTCATGCCCCAGCACGAATTGAAAGCTGTCATACCGTCGCGGTTCGAAATCACAACATGAACCTTATTCCCCATGCCCAAACGTTCGAGAAAAAAACCGAGTACGTTTGTCCCTGAGAAAATTGTCTCGGGTGGGCAAACGGGCGTCGATCGAGCAGGGCTCGAGGCCGCCATCGCTCTCGGTATCGAACATGGCGGTTGGTGTCCAGCCGGACGATTAGCCGAGGACGGTTCCGTACCAAGTCGTTATGAGTTAACCGAAACACCCTCACGAGAATACCCGGTACGAACAGAGCTAAATGTCACCGATAGCACCGCCACCTTGATACTCTATGAAAAACGTTTGTCGGGTGGCACCTTGTTGACTGAGCGAATTTGTCGAAGGCTGCGTAAAGAATACATGCTCGCCAGACTCGACCGCGACGACGTCGCGGTTGTTCGGATCTGGTTGTCCAGTTTGAAGCCGACGACGCTCAATGTGGCCGGACCACGTCAAAGCACGGCACCCGGAATCGAACAGAGAGCGTTCGAGTTTCTAATGCAAGTATTTGCCGATAGCAGTTAAAGCAGCGATCCCCCGCCGCGAAAGCATGACGAAAGTTTCGTCCATCTCGGCGCCAATCCAAGCTCGGGCAAGATCGGCTACCTGACGTTCAAAAATAAACCTCGGCAATACATGCCGCTTTATCAAGGCCAAGCAAGACATTCTTCCCTCCCTGACCCCGTTGTCCCTCAGCAAGTTGTCCCTCAGTAAGTTGCTCCTCAGCAGAGCTAGGCCGGAGGCCGAAACATCCGCTGCCGGTTGCGTGAGCCACCGGCAGTGCATGACAACCGAACCACTAGTCCGGAGGGCGACACACCAGCGGTAGATGTGTCGGCCTCCGGCCTTGCGGCGACCTAAACGCCTTCGATTCGGTGGCTTACACCACCGGCAAAGATGTGTCGGCCTCCGGCCTGAAAACAATGCGACGTCGGTCGAGAAGTGATGTTCGATCTACCTCGCTTCTTGCTCCGGGGCATCGAGGGAGTCGAGCAAGAGTGGCAATGGGTATCGCGACTGCCATGCCCCCAAAAAAACTTCCGTAACTTCCTTTTCACCCACAAATTCTTCGGAAGAGCCAAAAAGCCTTACCGAGTTTTCGCCGAACAAAAAAAGCTCGGCGTCTGTTACCAGATGCCGAGCTTTCATCAAATCGGTAGCGGATCAAATTGGCAGCCATCTATTCGCCGAACAAGTCATGATGGTAAACCGTTGCCGGACGTCTCAACGCGATAGGGTCCGTCCGAGCGTTTCCAAGCAACCCTTCACGGGTTTGATCACTGATGAAACCAACTTGGCCTGGTCGCTCAATTTTCCTCGACCAATGCGTTTGCAGAGGAAGCATCGCTTGAGGAAAGCATGGGATCCAATATCGGCCTCGGCAGCAGTGGTGTCGTGTTGTCATGAATCAGCTCTACAGGCTTCTTGAACGTAACCTTTTGAACTGCCATGTTTTCGACTCCTACAGCAGCAATCGAAACGGGCTGAACGGGCATGCCACCAATCATTTTGACTTCGCCAACTTTCGTTTTGACGGGTGCGGACAGGATTGCATGACGAAGCAGCATTGCCGAGTATTCATCTGCTTGCTTGGCATCATACGATTGCCTGAGTTCGACATGAACCGGGTCTTGATCGACCGAAGGATCCGTCACATCGTTGCCCAGCAGTTTGATCGCTTCATCGGTTGTTGCTTCTTGCAAAGATCCAACGGCTTCGCTGGCTTCTTCAACTGCTTCGCTGGCATCTTCAACGGCTTCGCTGGCATCTTCATCCGTCGATTCACCGCGAACCGCATCGTCGTCCTCGGATTCGCCTTGGATGATCGGCTCTTCTTCCTCCGCAACCGTGGGTGCGGGAATGACTCCCACTTCGACTTCATAGTCTTCTTCGATGGGGCCGGTCGGCGGTCCACCGGGACAGCATTTGCAAAGCACCTGTTTCGCAACACAGCGTATCTCGGCGCTGGGCTCGATAGGACAACCGTCGTCATCACGCTCATATGCCATTTCGCTGAGCCGCTTCGTGATCTTTTCGTTGCAGCACGAAGTCGATCCACACTTTCCGCAGCATCCGTTGCTTGATGCTTCTCCGATTGCCTCGACGGCTGCCAGGCGAACTTCGGGAGTGCAATCGTCGGTCGAAGCCAAAATCGCTTCGGTAATCTTTCCATCTTTGTCATAGCAACCGCATCCGATCGAGGCGAGGTATTTGATCGCCTTGATCTTTTGCTTCTTCATGTCTTCGGCCTGCTTGATTTCCGCAGCCGCTTTGATGGCTGGGTTTTCGGAAGCCAAGTTGGCTGGATCGGCAATCGCTTTGAGCGGTGGCTTTCGCTCCAATCCCGGATGGTTACCTCGACGATTTGTCGTCACATCTCGGATCTTTTGCAATCCTTGGGGGATGCCCATAAACCGCCATATGGTTGGCGTCGTTGGGGCGATAGCGGTTGGAACAACCGCAGTGGTTTCAGCTTGCGTCACCGCAGCGGGGCAGATCAAAACCGCGAGGATAGCGAGCTGGTAATTTCTAATACAGGACATTTCTCGGAATCCTTTCCGTTTTTGACCTTCGCCTAAATTGACAAACCGTTTTGTCAATTCGCCCGAAATCTCAGAGTATTTCGCGCCGCTAACTTAGCGAGGGATTAAAACACCCCAGGTGGGGAGGCCATTCTGTCTCGTTTCATCGGCAATCCAACTCGCGGAGTTGCAATATCAAATGGATGCCCAACATAGACGAAATTACCTGAGCCTTCCGGTCATCCAAAAAAAGGCCCGTAGGGCAGACAACCCGTTCCACTGACCTATCCCCAAAAAAACCTACAGCTTACCTCGCCGGTTCCCGTTGCACTTCGCTTAGCACTGCCGGTGATCCTTCGCTGGTGATCCAAATACGGCCTTCACCGTCAACACAAATCGCTTCGACTTGCCTTAATTGCGATAACTCAAGCGATGTCGGTATGGCAGCAAACTGTTTCTGAATGGATGGCTTTCGTTTTTTGCTTGAATTCTTGACGCTAGGAAAACAGAACCCTAGAAAGTAGTTGACGACCCAGGCATCCCCGTTGTTCGGGTCGATATCGATTCCCGTGACCATCGGTATTGACAGATTGCAAACAAAAGTTGCTGTCACCTTTTTTTGCCATGGGAACCCCGCCTGGGCGATACTCAAATCGATGAAATAAACGTTGGCGATTCCAAGCTTGGATTTTGTCACCAGGAGAACCCCGTTTCGTTGTGCATCGACCGCAATCGCTTCGCAATCTTGCGGACCGTCGGGATAGGTGACATCGAGGGTTCCGAAATCGCGGATCGTTGTATGTTTCGTCGGGTCGGGCTCGTCAAAAAAGAACAAGGTAACATTTGTTCGTTTTGCAAGATTGTCTCCCGTGTCGGCGACAACAAGCCGAGACTGATTTTCTAGGCGATAGACCGACATGTCTTCGATATCGTTTGCCTGCACGCCCTGTATTTCACATCCTCCTGTTTTGTTCCCGACAACATCAAACGCGAACAACCGCGCTTTGTCGCCAGAATCATTGTGGGTCCAAAAGTGTCCTTGGGTATGCAGGGATGCTGCTAGGCCGCTGCTTTCGGTCAATTCAGGATCGTTCAAATAGATCGTTTCGTTCGTTGATTCAGACGCGACGCCATGTGGTGACTCCGACGAAACCTCTGGTCCTAAAAGCAACACCAACCCCATTGTCAATAGAAAGAGACGAGAGTGAATCGACATCGTTCTGCTTTCAATAAATCATTTCGTTCAACAAAGCGTTCTACATAGTGGATCTTGTGAAAGATCCTTTTGACTTATTGTAGAAAGGATACACGAGTGCTCCGAAGCCGATCGTGATAAGTCCAGCAATTGCCTGCTTCGGAGATTCGATGGCGGATAAGGTTGCAGTCAATAACGTCCCACCGACGAAGATAACCGGAGGGATTGGATAGAACCATCCACGTATTCGTTCGCCTGATCGCCCTCGTACCCAAAACAATAAACTGGCGGTCAAAGCGGCAGTGACTGAAAGGGTGAATCCCAAATAGCTTAGCAGTTGCTTCAGTGAGGAAAGGTGAATGACCACAATCGCCAATATCGCTTGTACCCAAATGGCGACGACCGGAGGGCGTCCCGAAAAGCGAAACCACTTTGGTAAAACTCCATCGTCAGCCATCTTCGCGTACACGCGTGGGCCGCTCATGATTAACGCTGAGACGGAGGTGAACAATCCGAACACGATGATCAGCCTGACGAATGCTTTAAACGAAGGTCCACCGATCGCCTCGGCGGCGGCCGTCGCGACATCGGGTTTTCCAGCGACCGCTTCGGCTGGAGCACCAAAGACAAAAATGGCGTTCAAAACCAAATAACATGCGGTCACGGCTAATGTCCCAAACAGCAACGCAAGTGGCACGTTGCGTTGAGCATGCTTCACTTCGCCGGCAACGTAGACAGCCGCATTGAATCCGCTGTAGCTAAGCGAGATCCAAACGAGCGCCGTCGAAAACTTGAGAGCGAACGCGAACGCGGAGACCGATGCGTCTGCCGCATCTTGCTGCGACGCCGCTGCAATGCTCTCTTGAAGTGCGCCGTTTTGAAGCGACCATAACGCGATCGCAACGAATGCAGCAATCAACAAGAACTTCAAAATCACCACGGCATCCTGGATCCTGGCGCCCGGCCGGACGCCAAACGTGTGCAACATGGCAGCCAAAATCACCACCGACGATGCGAGCACACCAGGGGTCTGAACGGAAGCCGGAATCAGATTGGGCATTTGCAACGAACCAACCCCCAGATACGTCTCCAACGCCGTCGCAGCAAAAGCAATGGCGCCGGTGAACCCCGCCAAGATCGAAACCCATCCCGCCATCAACCCGGCTGCTGGATGCAGCGTCCGGGAAAGGAACATGTACTCGCCACCCGACTGCGTCAATTCGCGGGCCAGTACTCCATAACAAATTGCGCCGCAGATAGCGATCACACCACCTACCGTCCATGCCGCGATCACCCACCATGGCGAACCGAGATCAGCTAGCGTGAATCCGCTCGTCGTGTAGACGCCCGCACCAATCATGCTGGCGGCAACCAGTGTCGTTGCCGACAACAAATCGATTGGCGAATCATCGGCTACTTTTGCATCGTCATTACTCACGGTTTCGTCATTACTCACGGTTTCCGGAATTCCAAGAAATAGTTCTCGTTAAACCCAGTGATTTTTCTCTCCGCAAACAACTCGAAGCCAACCGATTGAATCTCATCGATAAACGTTTGCTTACCCGCTCGGACGTGGCCAAAAATCCATTTCCGTGATTTCCCGGGGATTCGTTCAAAATCGATGACGAATAAACGACCGCCATCGGTCATCGCATCGAAGATCGATTTCATCGTTTGCTCAGGATACTCGAAATGATGGTAAACGTCACATATCAATGCCACCTCGACGCAGCGGGGGGGTAAACAAACCGAATCGTTGTCACACATCACCGTCGTGATATTTTTCTTTTCACGCTCATCGAACATGTTTGCTAAATGCTCGACAAACTTTGGTGAAATCTCGACGGCATAAACCCAGCCGTCGTCTCCCACCGCTTCGGACATGAGCAATGAATAAAACCCGGTTCCCGCACCGACGTCTACCGCTCGCTCGCCCGGTTTCAGATTCAAGTGTCGCATGATTTCGTCGCGAGCATGATAGACTTCGCGGCTTTCAACTTCGAATCGATCGATGTACGCTTCGACGTCTAAGTTGGGGTCCAAAAAAGTTTTGTTGATGGACTCGGTTTCGCTGCGCGCGGCTGCATCGAGAACCTCTTGGCCGTATGCCGGAACGCCGAGGTAGGAGAACCCCGCGATCGCAAGCGTGACAAATAGAATGGATTGGATTCGCTTCATGAGTGTTTTTCTCGCCTATTGTGGAGGGTTTGTTGAATCGGTGAGGCTGTTAGGCCCCACACGCATCTTCAGGGCACTCGGCAGTCGACTGATTCAAGAAATCGATCAACATCCGCAGGCGCCCCATTGCCTTTCGATTGAAATGAAAAACGAGTCTCGGCAAGTGAGCCAAGTCGGGTTCACCGATCTCCTCAGGCAACGCGTTGGTTTGAGTGTAAGTACCGTCAACCAGTATATCCGAAAATTGCTCGCGAATTTGTTCGAGCCTACCTTCGCTTAGCTCTTCCTTCAAACGAAACACCAACGAGTCGCGAACGTACCGCATACTATGATAAATACAGTAGAAGTTCAGTATCTCGTCGACCGCTTCCTCAACCGAATTGGTGATTTTGTAAAGACGAACATCTTCGGGACTAATCATACCTGCTTTCAGCAGTTGTTTATCCATAAATGTCCCAAGGTCACGCCAATAATCGCCGTCGGGGGCATCAAGCAGCACCAGCGGCATCATCATTTGCTTGCCAGTTTGCATCAGCGTCAACGTTTCGAGAGCTTCGTCGAGCGTTCCAAAGCCACCCGGCAGACAAACAATACCACTACACTCTTTGACAAACATAAGTTTGCGGGTGAAGAAGTACTTCATCGTTACCAGCTTGGGGTCCCCTTGGATATAGGGGTTTGCACTTTGTTCGAATGGCAGCATGATATTTAAACCCATCGATGCTTCGCGGCCTGCACCACGGTGCCCCGCTTCCATGATGCCGCCGCCCGCGCCCGTGATCACCATCCATCCGTGTCCTGCCATCCGGCGTCCCAGTTCCACAGCCGATTGATACTCGGGATGTTCCGCTTGCGTTCGCGCGGACCCAAAGATCGTTACTTTTCGCCGTCGACGGTAGGGCCGAAATACAGTAAACGCGTAACGAAGTTCTCGCAGGGTCCGCGACAGGATTTTCAGGTCTCCGCGAGCGGTATTGTCTTTTTCAAGCCGATCAACCGTATGGCGAATGACTTGGAAAAGGTCTTGCGAATCAACCGGCGAGATCGGTTCGTCAGCAGGTTGCGGTCGTTGGATCTCGTCTTCGCCAACCGCTTCGCTCGGCAGTGTTTCTAGCTTTTCCCGAGCTTCATTATCGAGTTCCTCGTTTGATTCGCGATCCGTTTGTTTTTTGTCCATGAGTTACGTTTGATTTCCGTTATGAATTCAGTGAGCCGATTCGTGGGCTCTACTATAGTCTATCGTCAGTGATAACGCAGGGCACGTCATCAACCAGCCCTGATTGGCGGAGAGGCCGAAAACCTGTGCCCGAAAGGAAAACGGAGCGAGTAGCCCGTTAAACCGCGTGCCCAGCGGGCCGCGGTTTGCAGCGTGATATTGCATTGTTTGCGCCATAGGCGGGCAATGGTTCAATTCATCAAGCAGGTGGCGCGGACACAATGTTAAAAGAAGGACCAAAAAATGAAGAGACAAAAAGGTTGATGCATCCTTCAACGATCGGAGCTGCCCAACTCTATCTCTTGGCACTCCGTTCCACTTCTATAAAATCGAGGAACAAAAAGAACGCTGCGCGGGGGTCAAACTTGATCTTCGGTTTTCAGCCGTATGAAGCGAGAAGTTGCCAGTGCTCGTGCCTTTGTGAGGAGACGACATCGGTCACCAAACACACCACGCCACCGCTTCCGCCGTCGTTGCCCCAAACGATTGCAGCTTGTTGACGAAATCGCAACTGGATTGTGTATGGCACCAGTCGACCCAATTGGCCACGAAAAACACGAGAAGACACAAAAAACTGGAGTTGTGCTTTAGATCATTGTTAGTTTTGTTTTCCCTTGCCGGTAGCTAGGACCAATGTCTAAAGTGTCGCGTCGGACGCCAATTCTTTTGTGCATTTTCGTGTTTTTTGTGGCGATTCCCCATTCATGGAAATTGGATTAGCGCAACTGGATGGTGTATGGCACCAGTCGACCCAATTGGCCACGAAAAACACGAGAAGACACAAAAAACTGGAGTAGTGTTTTAGATCATTTTTAGTTTTGTTTTCCCTTGCCGGTAGCTAGGACCAATGTCTGAAGTGTCGCGTCGGACGCCAATTCTTTTTGTGCATTTCCGTGTTTTTTGTGGCGATTCCCCATTCATGGAAATTGGATTAGCGCAACTGGATGGTGGGTGGCACCAGTCGACCCTATTGGCCACGAAAAACACGAGAAGACACAAAAAACTGGAGTAGTGTTTTAGATCATTTTTAGTTTTGCTTTCCCTTGCCGGTAGCTAGGACCAATGTCTGAAGTGTCGCGTCGGACGCCAATTCTTTTCGTGCCTTTTCGTGTTTTTTGTGGCGATTCCCCATTCATGGAAATTGGATTAGCGCAACTGGATTGTGTATGGCACCAGTCGACCCTATTGGCCACGAAAAACACGAGAAGACACAAAAAACTGGAGTAGTGTTTTAGTTTATTTTTAGTTTTGTTTTCCCTTGCCGGTAGCTAGGACCAACGTCTGAAGTGTCGCGTCGGACGCCAATTCTTTTCGTGCCTTTTCGTGTTTTTTGTGGCGATTCCCCATTCATGGAAATTGGATTAGCGCAACTGGATGGTGTATGGCACCAGTCGACCCAATTGGCCACGAAAAACACGAGAAGACACAAAAAACTGGAGTAGTGCTTTAGATCATTGTTAGTTTTGTTTTCCCTTGCCGGTAGCTAGGACCAACGTCTGAAGTGTCGCGTCGGACGCCAATTCTTTTCGTGCCTTTTCGTGTTTTTTGTGGCGATTCCCCATTCATGGAAATTGGATTGGCGCAACTGGATTGTGTATGGCACCAGTCGACCCTATTGGCCACGAAAAACACGAAAAGACACAAAAAACTGGAGTAGTGTTTTAGATCATTTTTAGTTTTGTTTTCCCTTGCCGGTAGCTAGGACCAATGTCTGAAGTGTCACGTCGGACGCCAATTCTTTTTGTGCATTTTCGTGTTTTTTGTGGCGATTCCCCATTCATGGAAATTGGATTGGCGCAACTGGATTGTGTATGGAACCAGTCGACCCTATTGGCCACGAAAAACACGAGAAGACACAAAAAACTGGAGTAGTGCTTTAGATCATTTTTTGTTTTGTTTTCCCTTGCCGGTAGCTAGGACCAACGCCTGAAGTGTCGCGTCGGACGCCAATTCTTTTCGTGCATTTTCGTGTTTTTTGTGGCGATTCCCCATTCATGCAGAACGCTGCGTGGGAGTCAAACTTGATCTTCGGTTTCCAGCCGTATGAAGCGAGAAGTTGCCAGTGCGTATGCCTTTGTGGGGAGTCGACATCGGTCACCAAACACCACGCTACCGCTTCCGCCGATCGCAAGTGAAAACGTAGGGCAGGTTTTCAACCTGCCCTGGCTGGCGGACAGGATAAAATCCTGTTCTGCAGACGAAAACCGGAGCTAATAGCTTGCGGAGTCCAACTTCACTTTCCCTCGGAAAATCCAGTAAATCACGACCGTGTAGCTCAACACACACGGTATACCAACCACGGCAATAATTAACATATTCTTCAACGTTGCAGGACTGCTACGAGCATTTTCGAGCGTCACCGTAAACGCCGGATCGATATTGGATATGACAAAGTTCGGAAAGATTGCCACGGCGAACAACAATGCCAATGCCAGAATCACCATCGCGGATGAAAAGAACGCGTAGCCAGGACGTCCGAGATGCATCGCCCGTGGAATGTTCAGCACCGCCAGTGCGTTGGCAATCGGAACGATCCACAACCAAGGATAGTCCTTCAAATTGTCGGTCGCATGGGGCACATGAAGAATCGTTGCCACGGTGACGATCACGTACATGGCTGCAAACACGAAGAAAAGCTTTAGGATGTTCGCTTCCACGCGCCGCTGCAGATCACCCTCGGTTTTCATGTACAAGTAGATTGCACCATGCAGTGCAAACAAGGACGTCGTCAACAAACCAACCAACAAGGGATACCAAGTCAGTTGATCGAGTAGCGATCCGTTGTAGTGAAAGTCAGGCCCCAATTTCATGCCTGCCAAAACATTTCCGCCTGCGACCCCTAACAACACCGACGCTAGCAGCGAAGACAAAAAGAAACTCACATCCCAGTACGTTTTCCATTTTGGCGAATGCACTTTTGAGCGAAACTCTAACGAGACCGCTCGCCCGATCAAACACGCTAACAGCAAATGAAACGCTTCATAGAAACTGCTGAACACGGTGGCGTACGCATTCGGAAACGCGGCGAACAAGGCACCACCGAAGGTCACCAACCAAACCTCGTTACCATCCCATAGTGGGCCGATTGAATTGATGACCAACCGCCGCTCGATGTCACTCTTTGCAACGAACGGATGGAGGATTCCGACGCCAAGATCGAAGCCATCCAAAATCGTATAGCCGATCAACAAAACGCCAATCAACAAGAACCAAATCAATGTCAATAATTCGTAACTCATTCGCCTGCATCCTCCATCATTGAACCGCCGAAACTTCGTCCAGAGTGGCCAATTGATTCTCGCATCGATTCGTCACGATGCTCTGCCTTCAAACGCTGCATCTCCTCCACCGAATCGGGTCCATGTTTGATCTTGGCATTGAGAACGAAAATCCAAATCGCAAACAACAGCGAGTAGATGATTCCAAACATGATGATCGAACTAACCACTTGGCTAGCGACCACCGATTCGCTCAACCCATCACTGGTTCGAAGCCCCATCATCTCGACGCCGCCTTGGACCGATGGATAAACGATCCACGGTTGCCGCCCGACTTCGGCAGTAATCCAACCTGCTTGGTTGGCCACCATTGCGGCAACCGGCGAAAAGACGAGCCCCCACAACACCCAACGCCAACTTTCCAGTGATCCTTTGTAACGGAGGAAAACGGCCAAAGCGGCTAAAGCCAACATCGCGGTACCGAGCCCTACCATCAAATGGAACATCTGAAACGGGATCCAAACGGGCGGACGCTCGTCGGCCGGGATTTGGTCCAGTGCCGGCACGGGAGTTTCCAAGTCGTTGTAAACCATAAAGCTAAGTAGCCTTGGTACTTTGACGTCAAAGTAGATCTCCTCCTGCTGAGCGTCGGGCCATCCGAACAGAGTCAATCCCGTCGGTTCGTCACTCGAGTGGAAGTGAGCCTCCATCGCCGCCAATTTCGCAGGCTGAGTTTCCACGAGCTTCTGCGCCGAATCATGCCCGGTGATCGCGGACAAGAAAGAGAACAACAAAGCCGACGGCAGTGAGATCGCCAAACATTTTTTGGCAAAATCGCGATGCCGATTCTTGAGTAGATAGTATGCGGAAACCGACGCGACGAAGAACGCACCGAGGACAAACGCGCCCATTAGAGTATGTGTCAAACGATCGACCGAGGACGGATTAAAAACCATCGCCCAAAAATCGGTGACCTCCGCCCGTGGCACTTGCTTGCCTTGAATTTCGTTCCAAACAATTTCGTAGCCCGCTGGGGTTTGTTGCCAACTGTTGGCGACGACGATCCAAACCGCACTAAAGACCGATCCAAGGAAAACCATCGCGGTGCTGAACAAGTGAAAGCGAGGTCCGACCCGGTCCCAACCGAATACCAACACTGCCAAGAAGCCACTTTCGAGAAAGAACGCAAAGATCCCTTCAGCTGCCAAGGCGGACCCAAACACATCTCCGACAAATCGCGAATAGGCAGCCCAATTCGTACCGAATTCGAATTCCATCACAATTCCGGTTGCGACCCCCAGAGCAAAGTTGACGGCAAACACGCGTGTCCAAAACCGTGCCGCCGATTCCCAGACCGGGTTCTTGGTCCAATTGAACGCTAATTCACAGAGAAAAAGTTGGAGACCAAGCCCGATCGAGAGCGGTGGAAACAGGTAGTGAAACATGATCGTGCCAGCAAACTGTAACCGGCTCAGCAATTCAACATCCATAGGATTTCTTTCGTAAGGCTGGATCGCTCTGCTAAAGGCTGTGTCGTTCTGCTCTCCGAGCGACTATCGCCGCGCTTCGCTTTCGGAATCTCGAATTCGACACTCTAGAGGGGGACTCGGACAATGAAAAGTGTGGCCGATTGACGCATTCCCCAAAACCGAACCTCCACCGGGATCCCTTCAGCGATCAGCGATCACGACGTCGGTTCGGCAACATTGGTCGTTTGACGCTCGCACCGTTCTTTTCAACGCAATGGCCGCTACCCCGGATTGATTCCTTCGCCGTTTTGGCTCGAACGAATTGCTCAAAGGACGACGAATCACCTGAATCATCCGGACAAACCACGAACTCCTTTGCCACAACGAAGAATTGAGGTAAGAATCTTTCATGGCTGTGGCTTCCAGCCGCAGCTTACTGGGGGAAAAGGCCCCAGCCACTCTTTTGCCAAGCCGAAAACCAAGCCGAAAATCAAGCCGAAAATCATGCGGGGACAAAGCACGAGGCTATAGCCGATTTCGGGAATCGGCAAGAGGTGTGGAGGGTCGGCCAGAGCCTAGACACTAGCAAATCTGCTTTAGGCCTGCGATATCGCTTCTTCGATCGCTTCGGCATATTCCGCTTCGGTCATTTCGAGTAGCGTTCGCAGCTCGCTCAGAATTTGAATCTGTTTTTCTCCCATTTCCCCTTCGGCGGATGCAACGAGGAACATCGCTTGTAGTGCTTGGCGTTTTTGGGATTGGCTCCACCGTCGCGAGGTCGTTAGCACGTAGTTGGTCGCGTTGATTTTGTTTTCCCGAGCGACCGAACAGAGATGCCCGAGTTCTTCGCGTTCCATTGGCCAATCGAGCCAGCGTTCGGAGACATCGAGCAGCACATCGACCTCGGTTTCCGAAACGTAGTCGTCTGCAAGAGCGACCAACACACAGGCTCTCGTCACCTCCTCTTTGTACTGTCCTTCCAGAATTGCTTCATGCTGTTTTCGGTTCATCTCCAAAACGGTGATGTCCCAAGTGCTTCGGCATCCATCGCATTGAACAAATTCTTCCGCACCACCGATGGGGACCGTCGGAATAAAGTAGAGCGTCAAAAACGGGCGTCGCGCACGCAGTCGGTACGAATTCGACGTGCGGCACGTCGGGCAATAGAAGCTGCCGCGATCGCGTGTGCGGGTCAAGTTCATCGTGCCAATCAGGATCATCGAAATCATTGTTTTAAAGGATCGTCCGTTTGAAGCTTCGAAAAGGTAGGGTGAGTCGGATTAGAACGTTTTTCATGATGGACGTCCCTATTTTATTCCGATAACAACCTTTGTGTATTCTGGTTGACTGTAAACCTTTGCTGCGGAGATCGAAAGCATTATGTCCCTCATGCCGGTTTCGACCACGCGGACAAACAGCGCTTTATCGACTCAGCGATTGTTGCAGCAATTAAACGCCGATCAGTTGGCGCTTCAGCGGCAATATGACCAATTATCGACCGGCCGGCGGGTATTGCGGTTGTCCGATGACCCTGCCGCAGCCAACCGGGCGGTTGCCCTCAACCGCGGCATTGACCGTGGCGAGCAGCTCGTCCGCAACGCCAATTCCGTCACCGGCTCGTACGATTCCGCCGATTCAGCCCTCGGAAAAATCAGTACAGCCCTGATTCAAGCTCGAGGTGCGGCGGTCGAAGGTGCACAAACGGTCCTCTCCGACGACGAGCGAGTGGCGATTTCGACGACCATTAGCGAAACGATCCAGAATCTATTTGCGGCGGGTAATTCGATGTTCCGCGACCAGCAACTTCTCGGCGGGATTCTCGATTCCGGCAACGCTTTGGTCTATGACGGAAACGAAGTCGTCTATACCGGGCGCAACGCAATTGGAAGGACTGAAATTGGCGCCGGCACACCAGCTGCAATCAACGTTACCGCGTCGGAATCGCTCGGCGCCTTCTCGATGATTCTCGAGGGCGACCCGCTCAATGCGGCGCTCGATCGTGAAACTCGTTTGGGTGATATGAAGGAAGGTCGAGGGGTCTCAGCGGGCATCATCCGTATTTCAGGGGGGGGTGAATACACGACCGTCGATTTGCGGACCGCTGGGACGATTGGTGATGTCGCCGACGTCTTATCCTCACTCGAGATCGACGGCCGGAAACTGAACGTCCGTATCGGCGACGATACGTTCGAAGTCGCCTATGCCGATGGGTTGGCAGGCACGCTAGCGATTGAAGACGCCTCGGGTGGCAGCATGGCGAAAGACTTGTCTATCGAAAATAAAGGCGGTGCCGAAGCCCCGCCTATCATCGGTGATAAACTCATGCCACGAGTTACGACGAACACGAAAATCGCCAGCCTGAACTTTGGTGCCGATGAGGACATCTCGGACGGACTTATCATTCGCCAAGGCAATCAATCGTTCAACGTTGATTTGTCCGAGGCGGAGACGATGGGCGACGTATTGATTGCAATCAATCGCAGCGGAGCGGACGTCCATGCATCGCTTAATGAAACGGAGGGACGAATCGAGTTGCATTCTCTGCGCAGCGGAGTCGACTATTCCATTGGTGAAAATGGTGGAAATGCTGCGACCGTTCTCGGTATCCGGTCGGCAACCGGACAAACGCTGATTGAAGAATTGGGGCATGATCGAGGAGTGATTCTTAACAACGATACGCCCGATTTGTCGATCACCCGGCCAGATGGACGCGTCTTGGAACTCGACCTCGAGTCGGCAAAAACGGTCGATGATGTCATTGAACTCATTCAAAATCATCCGCAAAACCAAGACTCCGCACGTGTGTTGGTAGGGCTGAACGAGTTTGGTAATGGCATCGAGCTAAACGCACCGCCGGGAACCGAGCCGATGGTGATCCGTCAATTGGGAACCAGCAATGCGGGAAACCGACTAGGATTGATTCCCGAGGGACAGAACGAGGCTTCGGGTGAAAGCGTCGGCAGCGTCAACCAAATCGCGGGGACCGACTACATGCCGCTCGAGGCGGGCGGTGCGATCGATACGCTATTGCGTCTTGAAAAGGCGGTCTTGGATGGAGACGTTGGTGAAATCGATCGACTACAACAACGAATTGATGACGATTTAGACCGAGCGACCTACGCTCGCGCCAAGGTGGGGATTTGGTCACGGAATATGCTCGACATGAAAGAGACCACCGAGACTCAAATCGTGCAAATGAAAGAGCAGTTGTCGAATGAGGTCGATGCCGATTTGGCAACCGTGATTAGCGAGATGCAGCAGCGGCAAGTGGCGATGGAGGCATCGATGCAGCTGATCGCAAAGACTTCGCAGATGACAATCTTGAACTATCTGTAGCGATTTTGTCGATTTTACCTCGGCAAAGCGACGATATCGATAATGGCTGCAAAACGCCGTATTCGCTTGGGAAAACAAAATCATGAAAATCGATACGAACCGCTTCGGACAATTGAACCTCCACTGCGACGAATTGTTTCTGTTTCCGCAGGGGCTGATCGGGATGGAATCGCTTCGACAATGGGCATTAATCCCTGATTCACAAACGCCGACCGTGGCGTGGCTGCAAAGCGTTACCGCAGGCAATCGTGCTATACCGTTGATCAGCCCTCGAGCCTTCTTTGAAGACTATCGAATCAATATCGGCCGCCGCGATCTCGGCAGCCTGCAACTGCGTACTGGATGCGAACTCTACGTGATGACGACCCTTTCGGGACATTCGGAAAAGCTGACCACGAACCTTCGAGCACCTGTGTTGCTAAACTTGGATCGTCGGCTCGGTTGCCAAGTCATTGCAGACAACGAATGGCCGATTCAACAACCGATGCCGTTATCAACCCAAGCGTCGCTGAGTTCATTGGTGGTCCAACGCCGAGCGGCTTAGCCGAATTAAGAATTAGCCGTCTTACGAAACGGTAAAGAAATCGTTCGTATCGAGCGGTTCCCAAGGGCGACATTGAGGGGCGAGCGGAGCTGGGGGGGGTATCAGAATCGGAATGTCGCGTTTGGGTTTCCCATCACGACGGGTGTCGATTTTAGTGCTTCCGCGTTATTTTATTGAAAACGTAATAATCGGCACCCTCTCAATCGACAGGATTATTTCATGAGCGTCCCCGCTGCGAGGTTTGACATACTCCAAAAACGTTTGTCCGAGCATTCGCAAACTCAGGTGTTGCGGTTTTGGGACCAGCTTGATGATCAGGGCAAGCAGCATTTGGCTTCACAGCTCGAAGAGATCGATCTCGACTTGATCAGCCATTTGATCGCTGACAAAGACGAAAAGCCTGATTTTGCTGCGATTGCCGCGGCCGCCACCGCGCCGCCTGCTGTACGGGCCGACGGAAGCGGCGCGGCGTGGACAACCGAGCAGGCGTTCGAGCGAGGCGAGGCGGCATTGCGTGCGGGTGAAGTCGGTGCGATTTTGGTTGCTGGCGGTCAGGGAACGCGTCTCGGCTTCGATCAACCCAAGGGGATGTTTCCGGTCGGCCCGGTTTCAGGCCGAACGCTGTTTCAAGTCTTCGCAGATCGCTTGTTGGCGATCGAGGCCTTGTACGGCAAAGCGATACCGTTTTACATCATGACCAGTGATGCAACGGACGCACAAACTCGAGCGTACTTTGAAGCCAATGATTATCTGGGCCTCAAGCAAGACAACGTGCGGATTTTCCGCCAAGGCACCATGCCAGCGATCGATGCCAAAACCGGCAAACTGCTGCTGGCTTCGAAGGACTCGCTGGCACTCAGTCCCGATGGGCACGGTGGCACGGTTCGAGCGTTGAAGCGGAGTGGGACGCTCCAAGACGCTCACAACCGAGGGGTCAAAATGTTGGCCTACATACAAGTCGACAACCCGCTCGCGAACCTGGCTGACCCCACCTTGATCGGACATCACTTATTGGCAAACAGTGAATTGACGACGCAGGCCATCCGTAAACGCTATGCGATGGAAAAGGTGGGCAACTTGGCTCAGTCCGATGGTGTCGTTCAAGTCATTGAGTACAGTGATTTGCCGGTCGAAGCGGCAGAGGCTACGGACGACAATGGCGACCTGAAGTTATGGGCTGGCAGTATTGGAATTCATGTCATTGACGTCGCGTTTTTGGACCGAGTCGCCAACGAAGCGAGTGCATTGCCGTTCCACCGAGCGAATAAAAAGGTGGCCTATGTCAACGAAGCGGGCGAACGCGTCGAACCAACCGAACCGAATGCAGTGAAATTCGAAAAGTTCATTTTTGATCTCTTGCCGAAAGCCCAAAACGCGTTTGTCGTTGAAGTCTTGCCCAGCGAGGGTTTTGCGCCGGTCAAGAACGCGGACGGAGCCGAGAATGACACGCCCATGTTGGCTAAAAAAGCCATTGTCGATCTGAGCCGCAAGTGGCTCGAAGCTGCCGGGGCGACGATCGCCGAAGGAGTGATGGTTGAAATCAATCCTCGATTTGCGTTGACGCCGGATCAATTGCGTGAAAAGATTCCCGCAAACTTGCACGTCGATGAAGATCGCTACTTCGATAGAGGTCACTTCGACAGGGAATGATAGGAAACCCAGCCTCGATCCCGCAATCACGCCCTGACAGATGGCAGGTTTCCTGCTAATTTCTGAGTTCGCCTAGTCCATTTGCTCGACATCGGGTTACAATAGAGTGGTCTACGAACCTCCCCGCCCCACGAACCTACCCCAGCAACGTTCTCGCCCTACGATCCGATGAATCTTCTTTTGAATTATTTTTTTGAGCGTCCGCAGCAGTCGGTCTCCGATGTCGTTGTTACGCGTCGACGCTCCCGTCGGCGGCAACGCCCCGTTCGGACTGGGCGAATCCTGTTAGTACTTCTGCTGGTCGTGGCCGCTGTTTCGGCCTCCGGATGGTACGGCTACTCCTACTTGGACGATCGAGCCGCTGGAATCAAACAGGAAGACTTGATCACAGCGACGGTATGCGTCGGCCCGTTTGATCATATCGTGATTGAGCAAGGCGAGATCGAAAGCAGTAGCAATATCGAAGTCATTTGCGAAGTCGAGGCTCGCGGTGGTAGCGGCACACCAATCTTGTGGGTGATCGACGAAGGAACTCGCGTCAGCAAGGGCGACAAATTGGTCGAGCTTGATGCATCGCAACTTGAGGTGACGCTCAAAGACAATCGAATACAAGTGATCACCGCGGAGTCGGCGTTAGCCAGTGCCAATGCGTTGTTAGAACAAGCAACGATTGCTCGCCAGGAATACCTTGAAGGGGTGTACAAAACCGAGGAGAAAGCGATTCAGAGCGAAATCGCCATCGCCGAGCAAGAGCTTCGCAAGGCTCAATTGGCGCTCGAAAGTAGCGAACGATTGGTTGCCAAAGGACTCGTTAAATCGCTACAGCTCGACGCGGATCGCTACAGCGTTGCCAACGCCAGTAATCAGCTCGAATCTGCAAAGGGCAGACTGACCGTGTTACAGGAATTGACTCGCAAGAAAATGTTAGTCCAATTCGATAGTGATATTAATGCAGCCAAGGCGGACGTTGCCGCCAAACAAAGCTCCTTCGAAGAGGAACGTCAAGAATTGCTAGATGTCCAAGAGCAGATCGCGAATTGTGTCATCTATGCACCTGCCGACGGAGTCGTCGTCCATGCGAACCGCTACAGCCGTCGGGGTGGCGATTCCGAATTTGTTGTCGAAGCAGGCGCGACGGTACGTGAGCGTCAAGCAATTATTCGATTGCCCGACCCGACAAGGATGCAAGTCAAATGTAAAGTCAACGAGTCACGGATTACTCTGATTGAACCAGGGATGCCGGCTCGCATTGCAATTGATGCCATTGTCGGCATGGAACTTCGCGGTGTGGTCGTTAAGGTGAATCGATACGCGGAACCAGGTAGTTGGTATAGCTCCTCGATCAAGGAATACGCTGTTTGGATTGAAATCATCGATCCGCCCGACAACATCCGTACCGGGATGACTGCCGAGGCACAAATCTTTGTCGAACAACTTGACGATGCGATCCAAATACCCATTCAGGGATTGTACGAGCACGGCGGCGAAATGTACTCTCTCGTGCAAAAAGGTCCACAAACATTTGAAACTCGCAAGGTCAAAGTCGACGCGACCAATGATGCAATGGCTAGTATTACCGATGGCGTTGAGGAAGACGAATCGATCGTCTTGAATCTGCGTTCACATTTGTCGTTGCTGGATCTGCCCGAACTTGATCAAGTCGACAATAGTGACATGCGAGACATTTCCGAGCGAATGCGAAATGAAACGGGCGATGGAGAGAATTCCTTGCGGACCGATTTGGAGGCGTCCATTGCCAACGCGGATCCATCGATGGTGGAAAAGATGGAATCTCGAATTCGCTCGGATGGCAACCCAGACGGTTCTAGCGGAGCGGCACTCGGCGGGATGCCAAACCCCGCCGCGATCGCTGGGCTTAGCATGGATCTTTACGACACCGATTCCGACGGAATGATCTCAACAACCGAGATCGACGCAATCGATGATCCCAATCGTCGCGATTCGATGAGTGCAGCTGATACCAACGGCGATGGAAACGTCAGCCGAGCGGAATTGATCGAAGCGATTCGCAAACGAACGGGCAATGCAAGCGGTGGCCCCGGCGGTCGCGGTGGAGGCGAGCGTTCATGAGTGCATCGAGCGTCGGTTTGACAGGCGAATCACTCGCCCCCTCCCTCGAGACGTCGCCCCAAAGGTCGTCCCAGAAAACGCCAGCGAAAATGGCGACTTCGATCCGAGATTTGAAGAAGGAGTGGGTGCTCAAAAGCGAAACCGTGCGTGCGCTCCGTGGCGTTTCGTTCGAGGTTCCCGAAGGTGACTACATCGCGATTATGGGACCGTCTGGTAGCGGCAAGAGTACGCTGCTAAACCTGCTCGGTTGTCTCGACAAACCGACCTCCGGTACCCTCATGCTTGGCGACGACGACATCGGAAGCCTGAATGATGATCAGTTGGCCGAAATCAGAAGTCAACGTATCGGATTTGTCTTTCAAGCTTACAACTTGATTCAACAACTAAGTGTGGTCGAGAACATTGAAGTCCCTTTGTACTACCAAGGTAAGATTGGTCCGGCGGAACGCAAAAGAGCAATCGAACTTGCCGAACGTGTTGGGCTGGCCGACCGCCTCGATCATCGACCGACTCAATTGTCGGGTGGGCAACAACAACGCGTCGCGATTGCTCGGAGTTTGATCAATGACCCTTTCTTTATCTTGGCGGATGAACCGACGGGGAACCTCGACTCGGTGACGACGGATGAGATCTTAGCGATCTTTGACCAATTCAACGACGAGGGTCGTACGATCATCATGGTAACGCATGAAGATGAATTGGCGGACCGCGCAAAACGCGTGATTCGACTCAAAGATGGCATGCTCGCCCTCGATGCAACCGTCAGCGAAGAGAAACGAACGGCAACTCGAATTGCTCAACGCAAAGCGGTTGAAGAATTACTGGCACGAACAGGTTAAAGATTTATGCTCTGGTTGCGAACTTGGCGGCTCGGCATCAAGAGTCTTTCGCTGCATCCGCTACGAACTTGCCTGACAATGCTCGGCATCCTGATTGGCGTATGGTCGGTCATCGTATTGACAGCCATTAGTCAAGGCGCGTCCGATCAAGTGCAAAAGCAAATCGAATCGCTTGGCGCCAATACGATTATTCTTCGCAGCATTAAACCGCCCGAGGAAAAATTGGCGGGCATGTCGGCCGCGAAATACGGTTTGTTGAGAACCGATCTCGAACAGGTACTTGGCGGAGTTCCGACGGTTGAATCGGCGGTCCCCATTCGCGAGATTCGTCGGCAAATTGCTTTTCGAGATCGCATGATCGATGGACGACTCGTCGGCAGCACGGCTCTCTATGATGATATCAATAACCTTGCGATTCGAAAAAATGGGGGCCGGTTTTTAAGCGATGCGGACGGTTTTCAGAAATCGACGGTCTGCGTGATTTCATCAGGCGTCGCCGAAAAACTCTTTCCCTACGAAGAGCCGCTCGGGAAACGAATCTATGTTCCCGAGAGTGAGGATTATTACAAAATCGTGGGTGTGCTTGAGCATCGCAATCCCTCCGCTGCGATCGGTGGCTCTCTCGATTCTCAAGACTTCTCTGCGGATGTTTACGTCCCCATTGAAACGCTTCGGCAACGGGTGGGTGACACGATCATGACCCGCCGTAGCGGCCAATTTCAAGTTGAGATCATGGAGTTGAACCAAATCACGTTGCAAGTCGCTTCGGTCGATCAAGTACGGACCACCGCAGCGATGATCGAGTCGATGCTTGGCCCCAAACATGCCGATATCAATGACATCGCCGTCGTCGTCCCACTTGAACTGCTCGAGCAGGCTCGGAATTTGCGGATGATGTTTCTAGGTATCGGCGTTCTAATCGCTTGTATTTCGCTGATGGTGGGCGGGATTGGCATTATGAACATCATGTTGGCCAGTGTGACCGAGCGGACGCGTGAAATTGGGATCCGGCGTGCTCTCGGCGCCAAACGCGGTGATATTGTTCGGCAATTCTTGGTCGAAACGTTGGTCTTGAGTTTTGCAGGTGCCACTCTCGGTATTTTACTGGGATTCCTGGGGCCTTCGATGTACCGAGTTTTATTGTTCAGCGTTCGAATTGGTATGCCGGACAAGTTTGCGGCATTGCCCGATGCGATTCGTGAAGCGGAACCGGCAATTGTGGTGGCGACGATTCCCTTGGCCGTCTTGATTGCAGTTGCCGTCGGTTTGATCAGCGGATTGTACCCCGCCGTACGGGCAGCAAGAATGAACCCCATCGAAGCACTTCGCCACGAATAGAGAGTTACCAACTATTGCTGCGGAGCATCCCAAGAGGCCACCCTTATTTTTCCGTCGCGGTCGATCGTGACGCAGATTGCACCGAGATTAGCGGTGACATGCACCTCCGAACCGTAGGCATTTAGCATTCGTTGGACCTCCGGCTTTTTCGCTCGCTTGCCGCCGCTAACGATCACATCGGCTGGCCGCGACCATTGCAAAATCGCCTCCGCGTCCATCGTCAAGCTGCCGTGATGGGGAGCCATCAACACACCGCCTGGCTTTGGCCGCGGCTTATCGATCAACACTTGCGTCCCAGGCGGTTCCAAGTCGCCCGGCAATAGCAACGTTGATCCGTAATGTTCGATCTGCAACACCAAACTGTTCGCGTTGTCACTTCCATCGACCCCGCCTGCGGGCGGATGCAAAACCTTAAACGCATGGTGCTCTTGGGAAGCGGTCTGGAATAAGAACGGTCGATTGGAAAGGTCCGTCAATTCAACCACCGCAACGTTTGCCTCCTCGATCGCTTTCCGGACGGCGATCAAACCCGATTCCGATTCCATAAGCAAGCCGGGTGGTGTGACGATTCGGTCGACTCGGAATCTCTCTAGGATACCTGGTAAAGCGTTGTAGTGGTCTGAATCGGCATGAGACAAGAAAACCGCATCGATCCGCGTCGTACCGGTCGACCAAAGGACCGAATCAATGTCGCGACTACTGCCGCCGATATTGGCGAGTCGACCGCAATCGTATAACCAAACATGACCGTCGCTACCGCGTATGACGACACTCGTCCCATGGCCAACGTCGACAAAAGTCGCCTGCAGCGTTCCTTCGGGCAATGGCGATGGATTCATGGCAAAGAACCATGCCGCCAATCCCCATGTGGGTATCCATGCATAACGAAACGATGAAGCGAAACGTCCACGAAACGAGAGAGACGCAATCATGACGCCATAAAACAAAACAACCATCCCTGCGGGTGGGGAAGGCAACCAGAAATGGCCCGCCGGAACGGTCGCAGCAACTGCAATCACCCAGTGCATCGTCGCCAAACCCCATCCACAAAGGCACCCGGGGACGATGGCCAACGGTTCGAAAATCGACCCGCCTATGACGGTCAAGACTCCATTGGCCAGTGACCAAAACAAGAACGGACTTAGCAGCACATTGGTCGCGACACTGACGAACGAAACGACATGGAATTGATGCCACACCAAGGGCATACTGATCAAACTGACGCATCCCGAATACCAAACCGCACGCCCCAGTCGTATCAAGACATACCGCCCGTAGCGAACGAACGCCGGCGCTACGCTGTGGATGAGCCGATCGAGTTGCTCCTCATTCTCAACCGCGATTTCGGCACCGCGTGACGATTGGATAACGCGTTGGCCACACAAAAACAACGTTCCTACCGCGACAAATGACAATTGAACTCCGACATGAAAAAGATTTTCAGGATTCAATATCATCAATAGTAAACCAGCCATCGATAGGGTATTGATCGGCTGTGCTGGACGCCGTAGCCAGATCGCGGTCATCACGACCGCGACCAAGACGGCTGCTCGCATGACGGGTGGACGACCGCCCGTAATCGCGGTGTAGAGACAACACACGGTCAAGATAAATCCGATTCGAATCCCAAGAGGAAACCGGAGCAGCGTCGCCGTCCAGCTAGCGAGAACAATGACAATCGCCAGATGCAGCCCACTGACGCTTAGCAAGTGAGCGGTTCCCGTCACCAACAGGAGATCACGAGTTTCCGAATCGACAAACTCACGTTGACCGATCACCAAGGCAACGGCCAACGGTCCCATCGTGTCGCCGGTATACTTGAGGAGCAGTTCTCGGCTTCGAGTGGCGATCGAGGCGATAGGACGATCCAACGCAAACCGGCTACCGAGCAAAACAACTTGCTCTTCGGCGTCAACATCGACTCGCGCATGGATGCCTCGGTGCCGATACACCTTTCGCAAATCCAGCTCACCCGGATTGGTTGGGTGATTGATTTGTTGAAGCTGTCCAAAAACGCGAAGCTCGTCACCCGGTCGCAAGGCGGCCAAATAACCAGTGCAAACGACGTGAACATGCCCACGACATGGCTCGAATCGATCTTCAATGCGTATTTTTCGTAGATTGAGTTGGATGATCGATTGCCAAGGCGATTCCTCTTGATGACGAGGCCAATCGCCAAGCGGGTTTTTGCGGATCACGATCGGACGCATGATGACGCCCTCAAGGATGGTTGGCTCGCCATCCGTTGTTGCGATCGAGAGTATCGAAGCCGATTGATAACGAGCGTCGCAGTAGGCATGATAGAGTCCAGCGAATGCAAAAAACAGAACCGCAATCGCAACGCGGCGAATCGCGTTTGTTCCAAAGAAAAACGTGACAATCGTCGCTGACGCCACCACCATCCAAGCGGCTTGCCGAACGGCGAGACGGTGCGGCAGGCACGAATCGATCGCAATCCCCGCCGCAAATGCTATTGCCAAAATCAACAACGGGTGCCTCGCCCAAAAATCGTGGATCGGGCCATCCGAATTCGAATCGATCCTCGTTTTCGCAGCGCTCGTCAATGAACACTTCCTCCTACGATTTGGTAGACTACACCAGTGATGGTCGCTCTACTCTGCGAATGAAAAGCGCCTTCGGCCTGAGGGAGCGAAAGTTGAGCTGAGCGAGATTGCGACGCAGTTGACTCCACACCATGTTATCACCGTCTGGGAAACCAATGTTTAGAATTCTGTTCTGTTTTTTTGCGTTTACGGTCGTTGCGGGTGCGAACGCTGATGAGCCAACCTCCAACGCTGTACCCGAAACACAAAATCCAAAGCATCCGATGCACTATCCACCGACGTCCTCGGTTGACGTTACCGACAATTACTACGGCCACGAAGTATCCGACCCCTACCGATGGTTGGAGGATACCGAGAGTCGCGCAACAGCTGAATGGATCGAGGCACAAAACCAGGTTACGGACGGCTATCTGGAATCACTACCTCAGCGTCCTGCGATGCGAAAACGGCTTGAAGAACTATGGAATTACGAACGCTACGACATGCCCATCGCCAAAGGTGGCCGCTACATCTACACGCATAACAATGGCTTGCAAGATCAGAGTATTTTGTACAAAGCTCAGACTCTCGGCACCGACCGAACCGTTTTCATTGATCCCAACACGTTAAGCGAAGATGGCACCGTCGCACTTGCTGGGATCAAGCTCAGCAGCGATGGGGAATGGTGTGCCTACTCTCTTGCCGATGGTGGCAGCGATTGGCGAACTTGGAAAGTCCGAAACGTTCAAACCGGTGAGGATCTACCCGATCTCGTTGAGTGGGTCAAGTTCAGCGGTATTGCTTGGATGCCCGACAATAGCGGATTCTTCTATGCTCGCTATGCTCAGCCTGTCGAAGGCGAAACCTTGCTCGGCACGAATGAAAACCAACGTTTGTTCTTTCACAAGCTTGGTGACGATCAATCCCAAGATCAACTCATTTTCGAACGACCCGATGAACCAAAATGGGGCTTTTCACCATCGGTTACCGATGATGGTGACTACTTGATTATCCACAACAGCAAAAGCACCGATCCCGAATCCCAAATTTTCTATAAAGACTTGGGTGATCCCACTGCGAAGGTTGAACCTTTGATCGTTGGTTTTGATGCCGAGTACGAAGTTGTCGCATCACAGGGCAAGCGAATTTTTGTGATGACCGACAACGATGCCCCCAAGCGTCGTTTGATCGCGGTAACCGTTGGGGATAACGATCGAGCGGAGTGGGAGGAAATGGTTCCCCAGTGCGACGATGTCTTGCAGTCCGCTAGTTTGTTTGGTGAAACATTTTATTTGAATTACTTGAAAGATGCTCACAGCCGGGTTGCTCGCCGTTCCCTCGCCGGCGAGCCTCTTGAAGATCTGCCGCTTCCCGGTGTCGGAACCGTCTATGGTTTCGGCGGACGTGATGATGCAACAGAAACATTTTTTAGTTTTACGAACTATGTTACCCCTGAATCAATTTACCGTGTTGATCTACGAAATGGCCAAACCTCGCTTTGGCGGTCACCGGAAATTGCGATCGACACCGACAACTTTGTCACCGAGCAAATCTTTGCTACGAGCAAAGATGGGACTCGGGTGCCAATCATTGTAACTCGCCGTCGCGATACGAAGCTTGATGGATCGAACCGAACGCTACTGTATGGCTACGGCGGATTCAATATCTCGATCACGCCTTCGTTTTCGCCTGCCAACGCTGCCTGGATTGACAGTGGCGGTGTGTATGCGGTCGCAACACTTCGCGGCGGTGGAGAGTACGGACGAGAATGGCACGAAGCAGGAATGCGACTCAAGAAGCAGAACGTGTTCGACGATTTTATCTCAGCCGCGGAACATTTGATCGATGCCGGCTACACGAAGAGCAATCTGTTAGCCGTTCAAGGACGCAGTAACGGCGGTCTGCTCGTCGGTGCCGTGATGACACAACGGCCCGAATTGTTTGGCGCCTGCTTACCTGGGGTCGGGGTCATGGACATGATGCGTTATCACCAATTCACGATCGGTTGGGCTTGGGTCGGCGAATATGGCAGTAGTGAAGAGGAGGACCAAGTCGAAAACCTGCTTTCCTATTCACCGCTGCACAATTTAAAACCGGGAACGTGTTATCCAGCGACCCTGATCACCACGGCGGATCGAGACGACCGAGTCGTTCCCGGCCACAGCTTTAAATTCGCCGCAGCGTTACAAGCGGCGCAAAGTTGTGAAGCTCCAACATTGATCCGTATTGAAACCAGAGCTGGCCACGGCGCGGGCACGCCCGTCAGTAAACGAATCGACGAGTACGCGGATCTGTGGTCATTCTTGATGGCGAATTTGCGGTAATTCATCACCGTTGTCGAACAGGCTCAGGCTACGCCACTAAACCTGATAAACCGATGACCAACAGTAATCCAAGCGTGACGGTTCGCAAACGGTCTCGTCCGAGCCACGTGCCGACTTTCAAGCCGACAAATGACGACAATAGTAGTAGTGGCGTCGTCGCGATTGCCATCAACGCGGGCTCGACAATCCGCACTCCAAAGCGGGCGTACAGGAACCCCAACGCTGGAAACAGGCTAATCATGAATACCGAAAACAAGAACGCTCGGGATCGCCGGGTATCCCAATCGTGTGCATGGACCCAAAACACGATTGGCGGCCCCCCCATTCCAACAAACCCCTGCAGGAAACCGGAAAGTGGGAATACGAAACAAGCCCAAATCGGATGCAGTTTCGCCTTCGGTGTTGGATGAAACAGGATGATTGTAATCGTCGCGATCAACACGGCTCCGCCGACAATTTGCCGCAGCGTCTCGAACGAATACGTTTCTAGCATTTGCAGGCCCGCCAAACCGATCGGCACAAATGCAATTCGGGTCAAGCCGGGCCAGGCGACGGTCGACAATTCGACCGAACCGCGAAATGTCCATAACCCCCATAGATTTTGCGGGATGGTCGCAATCAGAAGTGCAGTTTGCGCTTCGGGGATCGGATTACCAAGCCACATCAATGCGGGGATGGCCACGAGGCCGGCTGCAAAACCAGCGGCTGATTGAACGAAAATCCCAAGACATAAAACGGATGCAATGGGAATGAATTGAATAGGTTCGATCATCAACGTTGTTGGTTCTTCCACCAAAAGAATGTTTCACGCAGCGAAGTGGCTCACGTCCACGCGATTCGACCCTGCGTCGGTAGAGCGATGGCTCCATGACTCGATACGCGGCATCTCATGCCAACGGCTCAGCGGCTGTGCAGCGGAGCCTCCTTAGGGCGACAATCGCTGTCGCCGCCAATCGTTTGCTGAATCGCTATCGTTTTTTTGATATTCGATGCGATCATGGAGTCGGTTTGGCCCCCCCTGCCAAAACTCCATACGGTGGGGCTTGATTCGATAACCGCCCCAAAAATCGGGTAGCGGTATCTCTCCGCCTGCAAACTTGGTCTTCAATTCTTGCAGTTTCAGCTCTAGCAATTTGCGATTCGAAATGACGCTGCTTTGTTGCGAAATCCAGGCACCGAGCTGGCTGCCGCGCGGACGCACCATAAAGTACTTCATCGATTCCGCCGTCGACACTTTGCTGGCGATACCATTGATCTCTACTTGGCGTTGCAGCGGTAACCACTGGAACAGCAACGTCACATGCGGGTTGCCTTCGATATGCCTCGCTTTGCGGCTGGTATAGTTCGTATAAAAAACGAATCCATTTGCATCGAACATCTTTAGTAGTACGGTCCGCGCGGCTGGCCGATGATCGCCGTCAACGGTGACCATCGCCATTGCGTTGGGTTCCAGCAAATCTGCCTGCATCGCTTGTTCGAACCAACGTTCGAACTGCTTCAACGGGTCGGCATCGGCGGAGTCCATATCGAGGATTTCACGGGAATACTCTTCGCGCAGGGCGGCCAAGTCCATCCCTATAACTCCAAGAACAAACGGGCTGGATCTTCGATCACATCTTTGATTGCCCGCAAAAAACCGACTGCTTCGCGTCCATCGACGATCCGATGATCATAGGTTAAGGCCAAATACATCATCGGACGAATCACCACTTGGCCATCAACCGCCATCGGTCGGTCTTGGATCGAGTGCAATCCGAGAATCCCACTTTGCGGTGGATTCACAATCGGTGTGCTTAACAGCGATCCGTAGATACCACCGTTGCTGATGGTGAAGGTGCCGTCCATCAAGTCATCAGGTTGCAACCGGTTTTCGCCAGCCAACTTCGCGTAGTTGCTGATGTTCATTTCAATATCTGCAAATGACATTCGTTCAACATTTCGCAAAACGGGAACCACCAAACCTTTCCCGCCGCCGATCGCGATACCGATATCTTGGTAAT
Organism: Novipirellula aureliae; assembly: GCF_007860185.1. Classification (NCBI taxonomy): domain Bacteria; kingdom Pseudomonadati; phylum Planctomycetota; class Planctomycetia; order Pirellulales; family Pirellulaceae; genus Novipirellula; species Novipirellula aureliae. Next base: position 198,886 of record NZ_SJPY01000008.1, on the reverse strand, counting down.
GGCGATAGATCACATTGTTGTCGCGAATTTCGGCGTTGACCGCTGGGTAACGGCGTAGTGCTTCAACGGCGGCTTTGGCAAAGAATGACATGAATCCCAACTTGACACCATGTCGTTCGGCAAACGCGTCCTTGTATTTGCTGCGAATCGTCATCGTTGGCTCCATGTTGACCTCGTTAAAGGTCGTCAACAGTGCGGCCGTTTGTTGGGCTTCAACCAAGCGAGATGCAATCGTTCGTCTCAGCATGCTCAGCGGCTTGACTTCTTCGCTACGGTTTGGTGTCGAGTCGGACACCAAACTGGTGGTGGCGGTTTGACGGGCCGGAACGGGCTTTGGCATTGCCGCGTCCGCATCTTTATGAACAGCGATGCCTGTCAATTCGCTGCGGCTTTGCACAAATGCTAAGACGTCTTCCTTCAAGAGTCGACCACCAGGCCCCGTTGCGGGAACTTGCCCGACCGTTAACCCATGCTCGTCGAGTAATCGCTGGGCCGCAGGCATGACGAAGGAGTCATTGCTGCCTTGCGGCGATCGAGTCGCCGCAGCAGGCTCGGCTTGTTTGGCAGGTTCGGATGATGCCGGCTTTGCCGATTCGCCGCTTGTATCACCACTCGGTTTTTCACCAGGGGTGATCGACGCAATCGTTTCGCCGACTTTGGCAAACTCTTCGGTCGCTTTGCTAATATTCCCCAAAATACCCGAAGCGGGAGCGGGGATTTGCACCGACGCTTTTTCGGTTTCGATTTCGACGAGGTCTTCGCCCTCTTCGACCCATTGTCCGTCCGTTTTCAGCCATTCGCCAATTTGAACTTCACTGATGGATTCGCCCACGGTAGGGACATCGACGTTTATGGACTCGCTCACGGTGTCATCAACTCACTAAAAAAGGAGGAAATCTTTCTCTACTATCCTATCGGCCAAGGGGTCGGTTTGTCAGGGCCCATGCCATTCGGATTTTACCGACTTTTCGTCCAAGAACGCTGTCCGTTTTTCCAGGAAGGTCAATTTAGCCGGGAACAGTGATGAAGTGGATGCCATCGGTTCGATCAGCATAGGATAGACGGTTTTCTTTTCAAACCTATCGTATCCAACTGACCATGTCCGAGTCCCAACCCAATCGAGGCCACCCGTACCAGATCGCTGCGGTCGTGCTATTGCTCGTCGCAGGCGGTTGGTATTTCCTGCGCCACTATCAAATCCAAGGGCTTGACGGCATTCGAGTCCACCCAAAATCAGCATCCGACGTCCAGGTTGAGTTGGCCAATTTCCCATCGGCTGGCGGGCTTTTCGAACCTTCGTTTGATGAGCCCGGATTCGCCGGGTCTGGATTCGCCGGGCCTGGATTCGCCGGGCCTGGATTCGATGGGCCTGGTTTGAACAACTTTTCGACCAACCGTTCGGCTACCAACCCACAATCAGCAGCGACCAAGCCCCTCGACGACAACCCGTTTACATTGACACGGCAAAACCAGGACGCCGTCGCTCCACCGAGCCGACGTCTTCCCAATTTGAAAATCGCCTCATGGGCGCTCGACGGGTTCGGTCCCACCAAGCTAGCCAATCCAGTCGCCCGCTTGAACGTCGTACGAATCATTCATCAATTCGACATCGTGGCGCTACAACAAATCGCGGCGATCGAGCGAGACTTGGTGCCTCGGTTGATTGACGAGTTGAATCAATCGGGACGCCATTACGAGTATGTGCTCGGACCTTCGAATGGCCCCGATGGTCGACAGGAACAGTTGGCGTTCGTGTTCGATACGGCACGAGTGCGAGTCGATCGGTCGCAAACCTACACGGTGGCGGATCCAAAAAATGAAATGAGTTTCGACCCTCTGGTGGCGTGGTTTCAGACCTCCCAACCGTCGGCAAACCGAGCTTGGACGTTTTCGTTGGTCAACATTCGCGTCGACCTAAGCCGAGCGCCAAGCGAAGTCGCACTGCTACCCACAATTGCACGCGATGTTCGCAGCGACGGACGCGGTGAAGACGATGTCATCTTGGCAGGTTTGTTTCAAGCCGATGACGCCTACTTGGTCCCCACCATCGTCGGCGATCAAGTTCGCGCCGCCGTCCGCAGTGCCCCCACCGACATCTTTGGTCGGTATCAAACGAGTAACTTGGTGATGGACACAGCAACCTGCAGCGAGTTCCTCGGACGCGGAGGTGTCGTTGATTTCCTGCGGCTCTACAATATGAGCTTGTCGGAAGCCGAAATCGTTTCGAGTCATATGCCCGTCTACGGCGAATTCACCGTCACCGAAGGCGGCCAGTATTGAGCAGTGGCCCGCTTCATTGCTTGCTCTTTGGCGGAGTGGAAATCCCCAGTAAACAACAAGCATGGTCGCGGTGGTCAAGCGTGAATCGATGCCCTCGGTCCACGACGGTGAATCACCAAATGTTACCCCTCGATCTCTTCGGAATTGCCAAAACATGCAAGGCAAAAAAGGAGGACGCCAATTATGTCCAACGGACTTTTGCCTTCCATTTCTTGGCTACCTCTTCACCTTGCCCCGATCAATTGCCCCGATCGTTTGCCCGATCGACAAGCAAGAGGAGGAGAACCGAGCATTTATTGAGCGATGTCGACGGCGACGATTTCTTCGTCGTTTCGGATATAGGCGGTGCGATTCGCGTAGGCGGGGTGACTCCACACGACCGAACGCCCGAACGCTTCGCTGGTTGGCTTGACGACCGAGAAGCGGCCGCGTTCGGAGTAAGCATCTTTGCTTAAGTTTGCCAGAATCAAATCACCGTTTTCACTCATAATGAAGTAGCGATCCGTACCAGCGATTCGCGTCAAGAACGCGGTGCCATGATTGACAAACCGCTTCTCGTCTGGCTTCGTTGCTGCAAAGGTCTCCCACAACCGCGAACCATCTTTCGTGTCCACGGCCATCAGCGATCCAACATTGCAATCGGTTCCGAAAATGATCCCGTCTTTGATGATCGGGGTACTATTGCAAGTAAAAACGGAAACGTCTCGTTTTCCTCGCCAAAGCTCCTTCACCTCTGGTTTCTCACTCGATAGCTTGACCAGGACCGATACGGTGCGAATCCCGCTGGCGTACATCAGGTCGCCCTCGACCATCGGTCTCGATATCGACATATCGAAGGATGGCTCGATCGGCACCTGCCAATACGATTTCCCATTGGTCGGATCGAGACCCTCCACGGCGGTGGGGTGATAAATCAACAACTGTTTCACGCCACCAAATTCGATCATACTTGGAGGAGCATAGCCTACTTTGGCGTCGAGCGATTTCCAGCGTACGTCGCCACTCATTTTATCGAACGCCACGACTCCCTGACCTTTACCACCGACTTGGCAATAGAGCACGTCGCCATCGATGAGTGGGTGCCCTGAAAATCCCCAAATCGGGACTTCCGCATCAAAGTCTTTTTTGAAGGATCGGCTCCAAACCCGTTCACCCGAAGCGGTATTCAGACATGTCAAGTCACCTTCGCTGCCCAACAGATAGACGCGGTCACCCTCGACCGTGGGCGTGCATCGCGGACCAGCGGGATACGAAATTTTGTAAGGGCAATCGTACTCATATTTCCACAGCAATTCGCCGGTTTCTTGGTCGAATGCCAAGACTCGTTCGCTGCCTTGAAGAGCGGCTCGCTGGCCAGGATCATTGACGATATCGCCCGCTTTTCGGTCGTAGTCAAAAACAAAAACCCGTCCACCGGCGACGGCTGGCCCAGCATAGCCGCCTTCAATAGGTTTTCGCCATTTCACGGGTAGACCACCGGAAGGAATCTGTTCAATGATGCCATTCTCAGTATAAACTCCATCTCGGTTGGTTCCCATCCAGCCCGGCCAATCCTCAGCAGATGCTTGTGGTGCGGCGGTTAGACCAATGGCCGTCAAAGTGCAAATCAGAAGCCGATTGGTAAATCGTGATGCTAGCAGAAGCATATGGTTATCCCTTTAGAGAAAAGACTTTAAGCCTCCATCATCAAGGACGCGTTTCGATAACGCAAGCTACCCCCCGCTACAATATGCGTCGAAATACACTATAAAATCGCTCATGACCGACGAACCAGAACAAGACGAATCACGGCCGGATCGACCCAAACGGCTCCTTTTGATGCGGCACGCCAAAAGCGATTGGGGTGATGCCGGGCTGACAGATCACCAACGACCGCTCAATAAACGTGGCCGTCGGGACGCTCCGGCGATGGGCCAATGGCTGGTTGAAAACGATTGCTGTCCCACTCGCATCCTTTGCTCTTCCGCCGTACGAACTCGCGAAACCTTCGACCGATTGCAACCGCAGTTGGAAGCTAAACCCGACGTTTTCTATAGCGATTTGCTTTACGGTGCGACTGCCGAAACGCTGGCCCGCGTTGTTCGTCGCGAAGGAGACAACGCGACGAGCTTAATGGTAATCGCACACAACCCCGGCATTTCCGAACTGGTTTCCTGTTTAGCAGGCGAGTATATCGGCATGTCGACCGCTGCGATCGCGGTTTTTGAATCGCCCGTGGATTCTTGGGACGATTTTAAGTTCGACAAGCACTGCGTGCCGATGAAGATGATCCAATTCATGCGTCCTAAAGAACTATCCGTTTGATGCCTACGGCAAACGTCCATTGGCTTGTGTTGATCGCGGTCTTGATCGGGCATTTTGGCATTCATCTAGCGATATACAACCGTGTCAATGCGATCGGATGGTCGCGGCGAACGACCAAACGCATTTCGAAGTTCTTCTTTCTAACCATGCTCACCCTTCCGGTTGTTATCGGTGGATTGTATTTCAGTGAATTGCTGGCATGGCTATCCGAAGGTTCCTCGCACTGGTCGCGACTGTTCTCCCTGCCAGTTTTTCCGATGGCGTACTTCATTGTCTGCTTAGCTAGTTGGATGCTGCTTGGTGTGCCGTGGCTATTGTGGCGTCCGATCCTGGGGCTCGAATGGGTCCGAGCGTCTCGAACGATCCAATCGATCTCGGTTGACCAAGCGGTCGCGACCCCGCTTGCGTTGAGCCGAAAATGCAAATTGGAATCACAACTTCCATTCAACCAGCTCTTCGACTTGTCGGTCGAAGAGATCAAACTTCCGGTGGTTGGTCTTCCAGCCCAACTCGATGGTTATCGAATCGCGCATTTGTCGGACATTCATTTAACAGGCGACGTGCATCTAAACTATGCCAAATTCACCGTCGAAACGGCGACGCGGTGGAAACCGGAATTGATGGTACTGAGCGGTGACATCATCGACAGTCAAAAGTGCATTCAATGGCTGACCGAGATCTATTCGGGTGCCGATGCAATCGATGGTTGTTATTACGTGCTCGGAAACCACGACGTTCGGATTACGGATTCGCGACAGACTCGCCGAGCAATGGATCATGCCGGATGGACCGATCTGGGATGTCTACAAACGGTCGTACACCTTCGCGGCGTACCCGTTCGTTTGATTGGAAACGAGTACCCATGGTTTGATCGGCCTGAGCTGCCTGTCAAAACGGATGAGGAGTTTCGAATGCTCCTTAGCCATAGTCCCGACCAAATTTGGTGGGCACGAAAACATGGCATCCAACTGATGTTTGCTGGGCATACGCATGGCGGGCAAGGACGTTTGCCGCTGTTCGGACCTCTTCTGAGCCCAAGTTATCACGGCAGCCGATTTGCGTCGGGTGATTTTTACAAGCCACCAACCACAATGCATGTCTCTCGTGGCCTCGGCGGCACCCATTTGGTTCGCATCAATTGTCGACCCGAACTATCACTGATTACGTTGTGCGTGGGTTGAGCTAGGATTGAGTTTTCGGCGGCGAGCGTACTTATAGCCCGGCACGAAGAAGCACGCTGCCGCAACGACACCAAATATCAGATGAGCCCACGGCGGATACAAAGCCATCAAGACAGCGGCAATCAGCAAAGCGACCGATTGAACATAGAATGCGCCCGTCAGCATCCCTGCTTTGATCAAAAAGACCATTGCAGTGATTACGCCAAGCATTGGCGATAGGCTCAGCACCGGCATCCCGAGCCACCATTCGAGTGGGAACAGCAGTCCGATGGCCATCATTGCGGCACCCCAGACATGAGCGATTTGCCGTTCCACAAACGTGACGGGCCCCATTCGTTGTCTCAATTTCCAAAACACTGCCGCCCAAGCACCGAGCCCAACGATCCAAACCGATTCGTACACCGCACGCCGAGTCATTCCGTGGTAATCAAGTTGCCAAGTCAGCAAACACGCGACGAACAAGACGAGTGAGTGCCACATCCACAACAGCCCCCAGTTCTCAAGGACGGTTGCATGGTGGGTTTCGCGAAACACCCTCGCGATCACTTGGCCAAACCGCCCGCTCCGAGCGGCTATCGGTTCGTCGGCCAAGTAGCGTTCTAAATCATCAGCCAACGCGGCCGCTGATTCGTATCGCAAATCGACTGGTTTTTGCAGGCAACGAACGACAATCATCTCCAAATCACGATCCAAGTTCGGACGCAGCATGCGAGGCGGGTTGGGGTCTTGCTCGATCACCATCATCACCAATTCCATCGGCGTTTCGGCAACGAATGGTGCACGTCCGGTCAAGGCAAAATAGAGGACACTGCCGAGACTGTAGACGTCGCTCGTCGCGGAAACCAAATCACGCCGATTGCCAGCTTGTTCGGGCGACATATAAGCAGGCGTGCCGACGAGTAAGCCGCTGCGAGTCAGCTCGGATTCACTGCCCGCTCGCTTGGCCAAGCCAAAATCGGTAATGAGCGGAACCCCATCCGCTGCCAACAAAATGTTGCTCGGCTTGATGTCACGATGCAAAACCCCACGTTGGTGGGCAAAGTCGATAGAGCGGGCGACAGAGGCCACGATGCGAGCCGCGTCGCGTTGATTCATCGGTCGCTTATCGACCAATTGTGACAGCGTTTGTCCTTCGATGTACTTCATCGAAAAGAACGGGCGTCCTTCGATGTCGCCGACTTCGTAAACGGGAACGATTCCTGGGTGCTCTAGCCGCGCTGTCGCAGACGCCTCGGCCATGAACCGTTGCAAATCCGCTTCGCTTGCCAATCGACCTCGTAAGATCATTTTCACCGCGACCTCGCGGTCAAGACTCATTTGCCGGGCTCGAAAAACGACCCCCATTCCCCCACGGCCAATCTCTTCAATCAAGACATAATCGCCAATCCGAACAGGCAGATCCAATCGTCGCCATTGAGAAGATGAATCGTCGCCGCGGATCTGAGGCCGTTCCTCCTTCGCCGCGCCAGCGGTATCGGTCACCAAAACGGCCCCCCACAATCGACGTAGTTCGGTGGCATGCTGAGGATATTGTTGACAAACCGAGTCGAAATCGACGATCTCGCCACGGCAAACGCCGTCCGCCAAATTGGCCAGAATGGACGCGATCTCCTGATCCTTACCACTTTCGCGTTCCTCTCCGCCAATGTCGGATGCTGTGCGATTCTTGTTCACGGACGCTTCCCAGCATCGCCGCGGCCCGAGTCATCGTCAGCATCCTCATCCAGAAGTTCGCGAAGTCGACGGACCGCCCGCAGGTAACGCATACTCGCCGCTGGCGGATTCAGACCGAGGACTTCCGCGATCTCCAAATTGGACAGATGCTCGTAATGTCGCATTAGAATCATTTCGCGGTCTTGTTCGACTAACTGTTCGATCGCTGCTTCGACCTTTGTTGCCAATTCGCGCTGCGTTGCAGCAGTCGAAGGTGTCAGTGCAGGGTCACACAATTGAGCCGCTAATTGAATCGACGATTGATCTTGAGTTGCTGGAGCATGCATCGCCTGCTCTCGGTCCATGTTTCGCTTCGCACTCACGCGGTGCCGACGGTAGGTATCGATGATCCGATCCCAGGCAATCTGACGAATCCAAAGGTGGAACGCCATCGCAGGATCATTCAAGTATTTTTCCAATCGACCGTTCGCTTCGAGCAAGACATCTTGGACAACATCACTCACATCGACCCGCCGCTGAACTTTACGATCGAGCCGCATTTTCACTAACCGACGCACGGATTCACGATGGCGTTCCAAAAGACGGTTGACTGCATCCGCATCGCCACCCTTCGCTGCTTTCAACAGCGTTTCGGTTTGATCATCGGAAGGCCAGATCGAGTTAGTCATTTGCCATATGCCAATTCATTACGAGGTGCTGACAAGCACTTTGGCGGAATGGGATTTTGTGTAAGATTCTCTCATACTGGGATCTTTAACAGGATCCACTCCCTTACCGTTGGAAGAACTAAACGCCGATTCCATCCATTGTCTTCCAAAAGCCGCCACGAGCATGGTCGAATTTCAACTTTGATCCACGATGCTGTTCGTCGAATCCGTCCGCTTGGCTCCACACGCGGCGACCGCCGATATAAGTCGCCGTTGGCCACCCCCTAAGTGTTTCTCCATCCCAGGGACTCCAGCAGGTCTTGGTGTGCTGCTCGGCATCGCGAATCGTTCGTGCTTCATCCATATCGACAAGGACGAGATCGGCGTCGTACCCGACATCAATGCGGCCTTTGCCAACCATCCCCCAAACGCGAGCCGGTGCGTCGCTCATCCACGATGCAACCTGCAACAGCGAGCATTTACCCTGGTTCACTTGATCGAGCATCAGCGCCAAACTGTTCTCGACCGCTGGCAATCCCGACGGACTTGCTGGGTAGGGTTGTCTTTTTTCCTGGAGTGTATGAGGAGCGTGATCGGTCGCCAATACTTGAATCGTTCCATCGAGCAATCCTTGCCACAGCCCTTCGTTGTCCGCTTTTGTCTTGATCGATGGGTTCATTTGAATACGGCTGCCCAAGCGAGCATAATCGTCGACATTGAAGAACAGATGGTGCAAACAAATCTCTGCGGTAATGTAAGGATCAGCGTTTTGCAGTAGCGTCAACTCTGCCGCCGTCGAAACGTGCAGCACATGGAACCGATGCTTGTGCCGACGGGCCAAATCGGTTGCTCGTGCCGTCGCGATCATTGCAGCCCGCTCATCACGAATTCGTGAATGGTCCGCGATATCGCTGGTGCCCACCAACCGATCCATGTTCGCTCGAACGGTCGCTTCATCTTCGCAGTGAGCGCAGATTGGCAACGTCGTTTCCGCAAATATTCGCTCGAGCGTCTCTTGATCATCCACCAGTAGATCGCCCGTACTACTGCCGATAAAAATCTTGATTCCTGGAACGTCGCTTGCCTTCGCCAACTCCTCCAAATTGCTCGGCGTTGCGCCGATGTAGAAGCCATAGTTGACGATTGACTTTTGGGCGGCAATCGCTTCCTTTTGCCGAACCCCTTCAACCGTGATCGCAGCCGGCTTCGTGTTGGGCATTTCCAAGAACGATGTCACTCCGCCAGCAGCGCAAGCATGCGAGGCCGTGCTGAGATCTTCCTTGTGTGTCAAACCTGGTTCGCGGAAATGAACCTGGTCATCGATCACGCCAGGCATCAGGTACCGGCCTTGACAATCGACCGTTTCGTCCGCGTTGGCAAGCTCACCGGCATCCACGTCGACTATCTTCCCATCTTCGACCAACACCGAACCATCGAGAATGAATTGAGGCAGGACGATGCGGGCATTACGAAATAGAGTTCGGGTCATCAATTGATTTCCGGGGGGAATGAGAAAGCTTTTACCACACTATAGCAAATCGAAGTCGATCTTGTTACTTCACCCCCTCGATAAGATCGGATGCATTCGTCAGATTGTAAAACGAAGATTAAGTCCATTTTATTGAATCAACCTTGGAAAACAGACGTCATGGCTGATGTGATCCCGCTTCATCGATTGGCGTTTTCGTTAGTGCCAGTCATCATTGTATTGATCTTGATGTTCCGTTGGTCGCTTGGCGTTCGCCAGGCAATCATGGGTTTGTCGCGAATGATCTTACAATTGTTGTTGGTCGGCTACTTACTTGGCTATGTGTTCACCGCCCAAACGCCCTGGATTGTCATCGCCATTCTGACGGTGATGCTGCTCGCCGCGAGTTGGATTGCTCTGTGTTCGATCAGACAGGATCGAGCCAGAAATTATCCGTATGCCGTGGCGGCGGTGTTTGTTGGCGGTGGGATCACGTTGTTCTTCATGACTCAAGGCGTGCTCGGACTTGATCCGTGGTTCTCCCCGCGAGTTTTCATTCCGCTTGCGGGGATGACGTTTTCGGGATGCATGAATGCCGTCAGTTTGGCGGCCGAGCGGTACTACGTCGAAACAGAACGAGGAGAGACTCATAACGACGCGCGTGCGTCTGCGATGAAGGCCGCCTTCATTCCAATCACCAACATGTTGTTTGCTGTCGGCATCGTTTCGATCCCAGGCATGATGACTGGCCAAGTTTTGGCAGGCGTATCACCATTGATCGCAGCACGCTATCAAGTCATGGTCATGTGCATGATGTTTAGTTCTGCCGGTTTGGCTGCAGCACTCTTTTTGTGGCTGATCGGTCGTGCAACAAGTCGCCGCGACTCTCCGAGTCGCGAAGCATAACGTGTCTCGGAGAGACATGGCTACGAATCCAACCCAGGCTGGCTATTGGGCGATCCTGGCCTGCTGGGTAAAGTAGGTTGTGTCGCCTCTACTTTTCGATCTTTTTGCTGATTCATCAACATGACCTCTGTTGCCCTCCCCCCAGCCGATTTTCATCTCCAGCCGAGCTTTAAGCCTGCTGGCGATCAACCTCAAGCGATCGCCGAATTGACTCGCGGGTTCAAGGCGGGACGATCTGCCCAAGTGCTACTCGGAGCAACCGGTACGGGAAAAACCTTTACGATGGCCAACGTGATCGCGAATCTCGGTCGGCCAGCGCTGGTGCTAAGCCATAACAAAACGTTAGCCGCCCAATTGTATGGCGAGTTCAAAGAGTTTTTTCCCGACAATGCGGTTCACTATTTCGTTAGCTATTACGACTATTATCAACCCGAAGCATATATTCCTCAGCGTGACGTCTTTATCGAAAAGGACGCGTCGATCAATCAAGAGATCGACCGGTTGCGATTGGCAACGACAAGTTCCTTGGTCAGCCGCCGTGATGTCATCATCGTCGCTTCGGTTAGCAGTATCTATGGACTCGGGTCCCCAGACGATTACCGTCAACTCATCGTGTCGATACACAAAGGGGAGGTTACTCGCCGCGACCACTTGCTACTAAAGTTGGTCGACGTTTTGTACGAACGCAACGACGTTGCTTTTGACCGAGGTAAATTTCGCGTTCGCGGCGACAGTATTGAATTGTGGCCCAGCTACGAAGAGTTCGCCTACCGAATTGAAATGTGGGGTGATGAGATTGAACAGATTTCGCTCATCAAACCGGTCTCGGGTGAAACCATTAAGACGGTCGACCACCTTTACATCTATCCGGCTCGTCACTTTGTGATGCCAGAGGATCGTATCAAAAAAGCGATTCAGGGCATCAAAGAAGAACTCGCACAGCAGCTTGAAGTGTTCGAAAAGCAAGGCAAGTTACTTGAAGCACAACGGATTTCCGCGCGTACCCGATTTGATCTAGAGATGCTAGCCGAGGTCGGTCACTGTCCAGGGATCGAAAACTACAGTCGACCGCTTTCGGGAAAACCGCCTGGAGCAACTCCAGATACGCTTTACGAGTTCTTCCCAAAGGATTTTGTCACGTTTGTTGACGAGTCCCATGTCACGATCCCTCAAGTTCGTGCAATGTATGCCGGCGATCGAAGCCGCAAAACCACGCTGGTGGAACACGGTTTCCGATTGCCCAGTGCACTCGATAACCGGCCGCTAAAATTCGAGGAGTGGGAGGAACGAACGGCTCAAATTTGTTTTGTCAGTGCCACACCGAGCGCGTACGAATTGCAGCGGACCAAGGGCGAAGTGGTCGAGCAAATCATTCGCCCCACAGGGCTTCTCGATCCCGTTGTTGAAATCGAGTCGGCACGTGGCCAAGTGAATCACCTGCTTGAGCAAATCCGGATTCGTGCCGAGAAAGACGAACGAGTATTGGTCACCGCACTCACAAAACGATTGGCCGAAGATCTCTCCGCGTTCTTACAAGAGCAAAACGTCCGCTGCCGATGGCTGCACAGCGAACTCGATGCCTTCGAGCGAGTCGACTTGCTACAAGAATTAAGAGCAGGCCAATTTGATTGTCTCGTCGGTGTCAATCTGCTTCGCGAAGGTCTCGACTTGCCCGAGGTATCGTTGGTCGCAATTCTCGATGCGGACAAAGAAGGGTTTCTTCGCAGTGAAACCAGTTTGATCCAAACGATTGGCCGCGCAGCACGAAATTCGAACTCAAAAGTCATTCTGTACGCCGATCGGGTTACCGATTCCATGAAGATGGCGATGGAAGAAACAACGCGTCGCCGGAAAATTCAGCAGGATTACAACGAGAAGCATGGGATTACCCCCGAGACGATTCGCAAATCGATTCGCCGAGGCATCGACAACGACGTCGCCACACGCAAAAAGACCGAAGCAGCAGCAAGCGATGCGAAAGAAACCTACATCACTTTAGAGTACTGTGAAGCACTCGAACGCGAGATGTTATCGGCAGCAGAGGATTTAGAGTTTGAGCGAGCGGCATCGCTCAGAGACCGTGTCTTGCAATTGAAAGAGAATATTGGCAAACCTTTATCCGAAGTCGAGTTCTCGAACAAATCGACTGGAGCGACCGGTCGTCAGAAAAAACGCCGTAACAAGAGTCAAGCCAGTGGACGAAAAAACATCCCCCGCCCCAGCCGAGGCTAAAAGCATAGCCGAGTCTCTCCGAGACTCGTAACCCCCGGCGTCAAGTAGCCGAGTCTCTCCGAGACTCGGAATCCCGGCATCAAGCAGCCGAGTCTCTCCAAGACTCGTAACCCCGGCATCAAGTAGCCGAGCCTCTCCGAGACTCGTAAATCCTAGCATCAAGCAACCGAGTCTCTCCAAGACTCGTAACCCCGGCATCAAGTAGCCGAGTCTCTCCGAGACTCGTAACCACCAGCATCAAGCAACCGAGCCTCTCCGAGACTCGTAACCCCAGCGTCAAGTAGCCGAGTCTCTCCGAGACTCGTAAATCCCGGCATCAAGTAGCCGAGTCTCTCCGAGACTCGTAACCCCCAGCGTCAAGTAGCCGAGTCTCTCCGAGACTCGTAACCCCCAGCATCAAGTAGCCGAGCCTCTCCGAGACTCGGAATCCCGGCATCAAGTAGCCGAGTCTCTCCGAGACTCGTAAATCCCGGCGTCTCGGAGAGACGCCGCTACTGGCTATGGATTGGTGTATTCTTGCAGTTCCGCTTGCGCGATCTCTTTGATGATAACATCGAAGCGATCTTCTTCGGGTGACAAGACGCGGGCTTTGCGAGCTTCGGCGAGGGCTTCATCGCGTTTGCCTTGAGCCCTTAGCCGACCGATTAGCTTGATCCTTAGCTTGTTGTCATTAGGCTTAAATCGCAGCGATTTTTGATAGGCTTCAAACGTCTCATCGAACTTGCCCAAGACATAAGCGGTATCGCCCGCCAATTCTTCACACTTGGCACGTTCAGCAATCGTTTTACAATTATCGCACTCGAATCCCGAATAAGCTTTTTCCAAAAACGTTTTGTCAGGATCTGGCCTGGAAAGGATCGCTTGGGCAGCCAAACGTAGATTGGTCGGAGTATTGGGGACAATTTGAGCCGCCGTAATTTGCGGGTGTGACTCAATCGTTCGCAGCACGCGATTGGTGAAACGCGGATTGCGAGTGAGTACGGTTCGATAGCATTCGCTCGCAATCTCTAACTCTTCACTATCAACAGCCAAACTTCCGATACGCTGTGTGGCGGCAATATTGGTTTTGTACAACTCTTGAAGTTGCTTTAGAAGAACGTAGGTGCGATCGCGGTTGGCATGAATGAAGTCTAAGTAAATACTTGTCGCACGCGATTCGCGTGACAGCGGGCGATGGCGCAGGGCGGCTTCTGCATTGGCAAGGGCATCGAGATAGTGCTTCGATAACGACGGATCAACAATGGAACCGTTCGAATTGGAATCACCGCCTTGATTCGAATCCTGCAAAACACTCGGAGGCTGCTGAAGCCAGGTCAAACGGCGGACGAGTGGTGCGGTTTGGCTGTACAGCCTGCGAATCTCCTCTTCCGATTTCGGATTCGCAGCGGCGACCTCTTCGTAACGAGCCATACGGTGGTGCAATTCCGCAAGTGCTTGATAAGCCTCGGCGGAACCGCTTGTAGCCGCCAGTGGTTCTAATGTTGACGCCATTCTCTCCAGTTCGCTGATTTCCGGCTTTTTGGCGTCGAGTGCAAAATTTGCTTCGCGAACGACAGCGTCTATTTTCGCATCGGTGTTGAGCACCTTGAGAGCCCAAAACGATGGCAGGATTGCTAGTGTCGCAATGATGATCCCCACCGCGAGCGAGCCTGGAGTTTGGAAACGAATCTTCGATGGCGACTTCGAATCCGTGCCTTCCAACTCCTCATCTTCGTGGCCAGTGAAATCCTTCTCTTCTTCGTCACGAACATACGATGCGACAAAAAATCGACGCGTTGCAATGATGGGCAAAAAGACACCAAACGCAATAAAGTTTGCAGGGACGATCAATCCAAAATCAAAGAATTGAGAGACCACCAACGCGGAAAGGACATACCACCCGGCTACCCGTAGCCCATGATCGACCGCATCCGGAGATTCACGAAGTTGTTGCAGCGAATAGAGCAGGGAACCGACCAAGCCTAGAAAGAGCAGGACACCGACCAGGCCCTGCTCTGTAAACAGTTCCAACCATAAATTATCGGCATGCACAAACCAAGCATCCATACTCTCGTCTAAAAACGGCAGATGCGCGTCGGCATAGGTTCCTACACCGCTGCCTAGTGGCAAATAGGATTTCGCTGCTTCCATACCGTCTGACCAATGGGGAAGACGGCCATCATGTAACAGCGTCGTGTTGTCGCGGTTGACAAAGATCTCAAACCGCTGAATCGATTCCAAGTCTAAGTTGAGCGGAACCAGCAGCATTGCAATGGCGATTGCGATGACTCCGATCAGGACAGGAATCGTCAAAACGCCTCGGCGAGTGCGAATCCACCCGAAGGCCAACACAAACCCGAAGAGTGCAGCGACCAATCCGCCCCGTGACCCGCAAACCAACAACGCTGCCGAACATAGCACCAAACTTGCCAATGCGATCGAACTTTCTCGGTCACTTACCAGAGAGATCAGATCGTTCAATTCAAAGTTCTCATCGTCAACCTCTTGGCCACTGAGCGCACTCAACCGCCATGCCAACAACCCTAAACTCGATCCAATACCGAGGTTCATAAGTAACGCCGCATTGTTACGGTTAACAAAACCGGCAAATGGCCTGCCGCGATCGACGAGGTCCATCCCGAGGATGCCTGTTTCGGGAACCACCAATTGAAAAATGCCAAGTCCCGCGTGAACGGCTGCACCAATGGCAAGCCCCACCATCACGAACGCCAACCGAGCCCGAGTTTGAAACACGGTGGCCGAGGTCCAGGCCAACGTGATCGCCATCAGCACCATTGCCAAACCGTGCTTGGTAGCCCAAGGATCGACGGAAATCGGCTGGAAACCGTCAACGGCCGAGGCCCCAAGTGCCGGTGTGGCCCAGGCGCTGTAGGCATCCGCCGAAGCGGGGCTAAGCAGTGAATGCAGGCTGTCGGGCAAAGGTACCGTTTGAATCCAAACAAAACCGGCCCACACGAGAAGAAAAATCGTGAACCAGTGGTATCTTGGCCCCATTTGGTTTTCACGATCGGTCAAAGCCGGTATTGCCAGCAGCGCTGCGGCCAAAACCACCGCCGCCGCCGCCCACTGAGTCCATTTGAGTACGCCAGCATAATCGAGGGCTACCAAGAACGGCAAAAGCGTTAAAAGGGTTGCTGATGCCCAAAGTGACAAAAGCCTAAGATATTTTGTAAGGTTTTTCATATGGTCTTCGCCGGCTATTGCGATCATCCAAAACCGGACGAGTCAATCGTAAATAGGGGTTGAAAAGCGGCAACGATTTGCTGCCGAACATCATGCTATTAGGGATGCATTCTAAAAAGAATTGCGGAAAACGAGAGTGAAAAAGTGCCGATTAACCCAATTTGAAGATGCCAAGCGTGCGGATTTCAACCTTTTTTCTGGTTTCGATAGTGTTATCTCACCAGCAGACCGAGTTTTTCACAAGAGGGTCTGTGTTGGAGTCCAGGCTTGAGCCATACTGTCCTATCCTTAACTCGGGAGTCACGATGTCTAGCATTCACCCTGCGGTTGCGAACGTCCTAAACTCTCGCAACGATGCCAACCAACAACAGGTGCAAATGACACTGCTGGCAAAACAACTCGATACGCAAAAACAAGCAGGCGATGCCATCCATTCAATGCTCGAACAAGCTAAGCAGGTGCAAACACAACTTGCCGATGGTCATCTTGACGTGAAGGTTTAGCGTTTTGCCAGAGTTACCGAGTTACCAGAGTTACCGAGTTGCCAGAGCTCGGATCGACCGTGAATGAATTGCGGTGGCAAAGCCCTAGTAGGCTGTTGATTTAATCGGTTTGACTCGACTTATTGTTTAACGCCAAGCCATAGGCAACCGCTTATGGAAAAGCTGACGCCTTCGGCTAAGCGTTAAACGATTAAATCGCCAGCCCGCTAGGGTCGAGGCGCTGTTGCAGCCAACGTTTCCAAATCCTCTCGGCCAACTCGGGCACAGAAATCGCCTAGCGATTCATTCCCTTCGCGGTTGGCTTTAAAGGCGGCAAAGATCCCGACCAGTTCATCGATGACCGTGTCGTCGGAAACCAAGTCCTTGTAGACGTAGGCTAGCCGATGGCCCAGCCATCCACCGCCAGCGAACACCGTGTATTTGTCCTTGGCTTTGCCCACGAGTGCCAAGTCGGCATTGTAGGGACGTGCACATCCGTTGGGGCAGCCTGTCATGCGAAGTGTAAACCGCTCTTTGTCGAGTCCCAATTTCGCCAGCGGCTGTTCCAGTTGGTCGATAATCGTCGGCAATCGCCGCTCGCTTTCGGTGATCGCCAAGCCGCATGTCGGCAACGCCACACAGGCAATCGACCATCGACGCACCGTGCTGGTCTCCTCGGTCGTTGGCACCCGGTGCTCTTTAATGATCGAGATCAACTTGTCTTTGTCTGCCGGATCGATGTCGGTGACGATGATACTTTGATGGCCTGTCATGCGAAGTTCCGTCTTGAACTGGTGGCAAATCGCCCGCAAACATGCCTTTAACTGATGGTTCTCATTGTCGTAAAGTCGTCCGTTTTCAATGTTAAGCCCGTAAGACCATTTTCCATCGCCCTGTTCTTGCCAACCCATGTGATCATCGAACTCGGTAACGTCGTCTTCGGTGCAATCCGCCAACGGTCCGCCAAAATACTCTTCGACCGCCCGTCGGAATTTCTCGACCCCCCAATTGGCGACCAAGTATTTCATCCGCGCCACTTTACGGTCTTCGCGGTTGCCGTAATCACGTTGGACCTTCAAGATCGCCTTGGCAACCTCAACCGCTTGTTCGGGGGCAACGAATGCCATCCGTTTGCCGAGTGCTGGGAAAGTCTTTTTCGCCGATGGGGTTGTTCCCATTCCACCGCCGACGAGCACGTTGTAACCGATGATCTTGTCGTTGCGAACAACCGCCAAAAAGCCGATGTCTTGCGTGTAGATATCGATGCAATTGTCTTCGGGAAGGGCAATCCCGATTTTGAATTTACGAGGCAAGTAGCGTGGTCCGTAGAGCGGTTCGACCACTTCACCGCCACCCTGAAGCGTTTTTTCACCTGTTTCATCATCCGTCAGCCACAATTCGTGGTATGCGGGTGTTTGCGGAGCGAGAGCAAACGTCAGTTCATCGGTCAATTTTTCGAGATCGGCATGGACCGAGCCAACTCGTTTGGCGGGACAGCACATGATGTTTCGGTTGACGTCACCACAAGCCGCCAGTGTTGACAATTGCATGTCGTTGATTCGGCGGATGGTCTTCTGCAAATCGCTCTTGAGAATGCCATGGATTTGCAACGTTTGCCGAGTCGTAATCTTTAGCGTCGCATTGCCGAGTTGGTCGCAAATATCAAGCTGGGCCAACAATTGATCCGACGTCATCCGGCCACCGGGGATCCGACAGCGAACCATCATCGAAAACGCCTTCCCCCCGCCTGCTTTCTTTGCCTGGGCTCGCAGGTCGCGGTCGTCTTGCTGGTACGTTCCATGGAACTTCAGCAATTGCAGATTGTCTTTGTTGAAATGATCAGAGGGCTCCACCAACTCGGTGCCGATTGTTCCGAGCAAAAATCTGCTCTCATCTTTGATCTTTTCGACGGCGCTCAATTTTGGCGGCTTGGACTCAGCGTTAGGTGTATCGGTAGACATCGAGACAGAAATCCTATTTGATTTCGTGTAGCGTAATTTAATGAAAGGTTGCCAGACGTTATGATTACTATAACGATCAAGCCGAAATGCCACTATGGCGTTTTAGCATCGAAGACGAAAACGAACCGCTGAGAGCATGATGACCGCGAAACTACTGGATGGCAAACAAATCGCAGCCGAAATCCGCGAAGAGGTAGCCCATGAGGTGAAAAAGACCGCCCTTGAGTTGGGACGCCCCTTTTCTCCCTGCCTGGTCGCCGTTTTGGTCGGCGAAGACCCCGCCAGTCAGGTGTATGTTCGCAATAAACAACGGGCCTGTGAAAAAGCGGGGATCGAGGGCCGAACCGTCCGATTGCCTGCCGAATCGACCCAAGCCGATCTGATGAAGGTCGTTCAAGAGCTCAATGAGGATGCAACGGTAAACGGTATTTTGGTCCAATTACCGCTTCCCAAACAGGGCAATGGTGGGGCGGGTTTTGACGAGCGAGAAGTACTCGATGCGATCGACCCGCTAAAAGATGTTGATGCATTTTCGCCAATCAATGTCGGTCTCCTGATGCAAGGACGCCCCCGGTTTTTACCCTGCACTCCACACGGAATCGTTCAATTACTGCATCGATGTGACATTTCCGTTGCCGGGAAACATGTCGTCGTGGTCGGTCGCAGCGATATCGTCGGAAAACCGATGGCGATGATGCTGGCTGGACGAGATGGTTCGTGCGGACGCGAAGTCGCCAACGCCACGGTCACGATCGCTCATAGCCGCACCGAGGATCTAAAGAGCGTATGCCGATCCGCCGATTGCCTAATTGCGGCAGTCGGTGTTGCTGAAATGATAAAAGGGGACATGATAAAACCGGGTGCGATTGTCATCGATGTCGGTATCAATCGAGTGGATGGTAAATTGGTCGGCGACGTTGCGTTCGAAGAAGCAAAGCAAGTTGCAGCGGCAATCACTCCGGTCCCCGGCGGTGTCGGACCGTTGACGATTGCAATGTTACTCCACAATACGCTACTTGCTGCTCGCTTGCAGATGGCGTGATGTAAACGTGACTGAGGCTTCCAGCCCCAGTGTAAAACAGACGGCGGCTGGGGAAGCCACAGCCACGACACTCACCACCCTTTACAAAGCAGAATGATGGAAATCCTTGGTGGACCTTTATTTGGCGTGGCCGGCGCTGGCGAATCACATGGTCCCGCAATCACGACGATTGTGTTCGGCTGCCCGCCGGGGCAACCGATTCGTCGCGGCGATGTGCAAGCGTTTTTGGACCGTCGTCGCCCAGGCGGCAACCGCCACGGAACCCCACGTAACGAAAAAGATAAAGTCGTTTTCTTGTCCGGCATCTACCAAGATGACACCGACGCGCTGCTCGGTGGCGCAAAGGTTTCCGTCAACGTCGATGATGCCACCTATGAAACCGAAGCGTATGAGGAGGGGTTTACGACAGGTGAGCCGATTGCTGCGATCGTGTTGTCGACCTCTAAAAAGTCAGGACATTACACCCAATTGACGGGCGAGACCGGTGAAGTTCGCCCTGGACATACCGACTTGGTCAAGTTCCACCAATCGAACGGTTTTGTCGATATCCGTGGCGGAGGTAGGTCGAGTTATCGAGCGACCATTTCCGATGTCATTGGCGGATCGATAGCCCGCATCGTTCTGGCCGAAAAATTCGGCACCGTCATTCTTTCGTCAATCGCCCAAGTCGGCTCGCTGCAAGCAAAAGAGAGCTTGTCCGATCGAGTCAGCGAACTGATGCAAGGCGACGCCTCTCGTCCACTAGAGTCAGCTGCGATCGACAAAATCGAACAACAACTCGCCGCTGCGGAGATCCATAGCATTGATGCTGAGTTTGCTGATACCGCTGCTGAATTGATCAAAGAAACTCGGATCAAAGGCGACTCGGTCGGTGCACTCGTCGAAGTCGTTGCGGTCAACGTACCGCCACTGTTGGGCGATCCGCTATACGAGAGCTTGAAGCTGAGATTGATGGGGGCGCTCGGTGGCGTCAACGCGGCTGAGTCGGTCGAGGTCGGCGCGGGACGTCGTGTCGTTGAGCGATTCGGAAGCGAGAACAACGACCCGATTCGGAAAACAGGCTATGTCCGAAACAGTCATGGTGGAATGCTCGGAGGAATCACGACGGGAATGCCTTTGGTCATGCACGTCGGCTTCAAACCAACATCTACCATCAATCTGCCACAAAAGTCCGTCTTGAAAAACTTGC
This sequence comes from Novipirellula aureliae, assembly GCF_007860185.1. Lineage (NCBI taxonomy): Bacteria > Pseudomonadati > Planctomycetota > Planctomycetia > Pirellulales > Pirellulaceae > Novipirellula > Novipirellula aureliae. The sequence goes on along the minus strand of NZ_SJPY01000008.1, from coordinate 178,337 downwards.
AAGAGATTGACTTCGAGTTAAAGCAAGGACGCCACGACCCGTGTGTCGGTGTGCGGGCCGGCATTACCTTAGAATCTCGCGTGGCAATCGAACTACTCAACGCTAGCTTGATTCACCAATCCCGTCGTTTGTCCTCCGATTTAGCTAAACTGTTTTGACCGCCACCATCGATATGGCACACCTGTTTGAAACGTGGTCCGTGCTGACGATTCTTTCGATCACGATTCTTGTCATTCAACTGTTGGCAGTTTGGTCGGCAATCCACGCGTTAAAACACGTTCGTAGTTCGCAAGCGGTCGTGGCTTGGGTGGTGGGACTTTTGACGCTGCCCTTCGTAACCTTGCCGCTGTACTGGATCTTCGCGCGTCATCGGTTTGCCGGTTACCGAGAAGCAATCCGAGAAATCGGACAACGTCACCAACGATCGGTGACGGCAATTCGTCATGAATTGTCGACCGAACGGGACGAACAATCGACTTCGCTTCATTCCCCACTTGAACAGGTTGCCGATGTCTTGGATACGCCAATTTCCTACGGGAATGAACTCGGTCTATTGATCAATGGCGATTCCTTTTTTGAAGAGCTTTATCAGCAAATCGCTTCGGCGAAACATTACGTGTACGCCGCATTTTATATCCTTCGTGATGATCCCGTTGGCAGGCGGTTTGCGGACACGTTGATAGAAACCGCTAAGAAGGGGGTGACCGTTCGGTTGATGTACGACGAAGTAGGTTGTATCCGATTACCCAATGCATACCTAAAGCGATTGTCCGACGCGGGAGTCGACGTCCGTTCCTTCAATACTCGGCAAGGATTCATCAATCGATTCCAAATCAATTTCCGAAACCATCGAAAGTTGCTGGTCGTCGATGGCAATCGTGCCATGGTTGGTGGATTAAATATTGGCGAAGAGTATCGGGGGGACGCCAAATGGGTTTCCCATTGGCGTGACACTGCGATATTGATCAAGGGTGGCGTCGCTAGAAAGATCCAAGCCGTTTTCGCAGGTGACTATTATTGGGCCGCCCGAACGGATCTGCCCGAAGCCGATTGGACGCAGCATCACGAACCCGAGGCATCTGGAACGAAAAACCTAGAGGGTGCCGTCGCCATTTGTGCGACGGGGCCAGCGGATCCTCGGCCACGAGCAACGATGATGTTTGTCGCTGCGATCAACGAGGCGAAGATGCGAGCTTGGATTAGTACGCCTTACCTCGTTCCCGACGATTCGTTGATGGTTGCTCTTGCCATGGCCAAGGCCAGAGGCGTGGATGTTCGATTCTTAATTCCCTCCATGGCCGACCAGTGGGCGGTACATTTGGCTGGCTTCTATTATGAACAGGAATTGAGAGAATTCGACATCCCCGTCTATCGTTACAACGAAGGGATGATGCACCAGAAATGCGTGCTCGTTGATGACAACTTGGTTCTCATCGGATCGACCAACTTTGACAATCGATCGCTGTACTTGAACTTCGAATTAATGGTCGCCGTCGGTGATCCCGCCTTCGTCGCGGAAGCGAAGCAAATGCTAGAAAACGATTTTGCTCAGTCGACCTTAAGCAATGCGTCTCAGAAACCGCTGCGCCCATGGTTATCAAGAGTTGGCACCGGCGTCGCCCGATTGTTCAGCCCGGTGCTATAAGTACACCGAGCCAATTCCAGCTTGGAACGACGGCCAGAAACCTAAAGTTCCGTCTACTTGAAAGAAACGGCACGACCTTTGACTTCACCTAACGGGCTTGTGCCAGGTTCTGCTTTCGCAACCCTTCGATGTAATCATAGGCGATGTTAAGGACTTCGCGGTTGTAATAAGTATCGCGAAAGACCTCCTCGACAGTGATTTCCGCTTCCAAGTCCTTCTTCTCTTCTTCTTTTTGAGCATCAAGCTCTTTACGCCGCGCCATGAACTTCTCTTCGTCCAACGAAATCGACGAGTTCTCTTTTTGGCGAACGTAGGTTTCAATTCGTTCGAGAAGCTCACCGAACTCTTTTTCTTCGCCGACGCGTGCCATCGAGTTTTGACGAATCTGGGCTAACAAGTCGGTGGGCACCATGTTGTAGTGAGCATGCCTCGCCGGCGGCACTCGGTCGTTCGGCAAAGCATACTCCAAGTCCGATTCGCTGATGTCCATCTTTGACGTAATGCTAGGCAGGATCACATCGGCGGGCACGCCTGATAGCTGAGTCGATTCGCCATCGGGAAGATAGAATTGTTGCAGCGTTACCTTCAACGCTCCATAATTCGCACGGTTGTTACGGAACAATTGTTGTCCAAGATCCATCAACGTTTGCACGGTGCCTTTACCATGGGTCGCTGGATCACCGACAACGATTCCTCGCTTGTAATCACGAATCGCACCGGCAAAGATCTCGCTAGCACTCGCGCTGTACTTGCTCGTTAAAACAACCAGCGGGCCATCCCAACGTGTTCCAGCGTCTTCATCCGCATACTGTTGGACCGTGCCATCCGAGTTCTTGACCTGAACGACGGGCCCACGATCGATGAACAGACCTGTCAGATTAATCGCTTCGGTCAAGCTACCACCACCATTGAAGCCCAGGTCCAAAACCACGCCGTCGACATCCTGTGAGCGGAAATCTTGCAGGATTCGTTCCACGTCGCGAGTACTACTACGGAAGTCCTGTTTGTTTTCTTTTGCGGCTTCCATGTCCAAGTAGAAGCTTGGAAGGTTGATGTAACCGATTTTCAATGCCGGCTGATCGGAACCTGGCAATCGATGCTCGAGTACCTTTCCACGTGCTGCGGATTCTTCGAGCTCAATCCGCGCTCTTTCAATACGATAAACCTCTACTTCGCCCACGCCTCCTGGACGAACCCCCAAGCGGACAACACTACCCGCTTTGCCGCGAATCAAACCGACCACGTCGGTAAGGGGCATCTCGACGACGTCAACCAATTCGCCATCATCGCCTTGCCCAACGCTAACGATCACATCATCGGTCTTTAGCTTGCCATTTCGGGCGGCAGCTCCGCCAGGAATCACACGAGTGATGACGGTTTGCCCATCTTTTTCGCGAAGCTGAGCACCGATTCCATCAAGATTCAAACTCATCAGAATCTTAAAATCGTCGAGTGAGCCAGGCGACATATAGGTCGAGTGTGGATCGTAAGCGGTCGTGACACTCGTTAAATACATTTCAAGCAAATCGTCGCTGTCGATCGATCGCCAGCGACGACCGTAACGCGAATAACGACGCTGTAGTAAATCGATTGCTTCTTGACCGACTTTCCCTTCATCTTTCAAGTCCAACAAGGCGTACTTGATTTGCCGGCGCCAACGGTCACGCGATTCCTCGGCATTGGTTGCATAGCTCGCAGCTTCGGGATCCGTGATAATTTGTTCTTCAATATTAAAGTTGAACGGTCCTTGGAGCAGTTCTTCGGCGACCGCGACGCGTTCGTCGACGCGTTCGATAAATCGACCGAAGATCTCATAACCAAACGAGAGATCGCCCGCCTGGACCATATCATCGATACGATCTTGATTGCGGTGAAATTGATCGATGTCACTTTGTAGGAAATATAACTTCAATGGGTCGAGCGATTTAATAAACAAATCGAGTGCCTTGCGGCTGATCTCGTCATCCAATTTCTTCGAAGAAATGTGATTGCGGGGCATTAGGGTAGCGATTAGCCGAGCCACCATGGAATCACGGGCCGACGGGGTCGCCAGTTTTGCTAGCGGGCGGTCTTGCGGCTGTTGCATTGGTGGAGCCACAGCCGGAGCAGCTGGTTGGCTTTCCAAGACAGCCTGATTCGCCTGCCCCATCGCATGCGGCGAGAGCGTAACTGCAGTCAAAACCACGCTCAAGGCCATAGTAAACCGGCGTGAGCAGTAGGTCGACGGCTTGGAGAAGAGACGATAGTGCATATTGCTTTCCTGAAGAATTTGGATGTAGTTCGAGACCGCGTATCGCTTAGAAACGCTTTCCCAAAAGGATATTACGGAAGAATACGAAATTGGGCAACTCCGTTTTTTTCCCTATTTTCAAACTACACGGTTCCAATGTCCACGGTTCCAAACTCCACGCTTCCCATGTCCAGGGAGCAAATCCAGTGCCTTTGTCGTCTACCCCGGTCATCGGCTGTGCCGACGTGCCGGCCCCATTGCCCTGGTCCGACTGCAACCTGTGGTCTGGTCCGATGCCTTTGGACGCTAGGGTTTACAGCACCGACTCGATCGACAAAACGAGCGAGCAAGTCACCGCGTTGGATACAGAAGATGGTACAATCCGCTGGCCCCGTCCCCCCCACGGTTCGGGAAATACGGGAGCAGGTTGATTGAACGCCTCGAGGCAACGAAACCGCCTCTAGGCAACGATGCGCGGGCTCACTTGACGATTGCTGACGAGTAGGTAATCGTGCGTGAACTGATAGACTTGAAAGTTTTCCTTTGCAAGAAAGAGAAATAGCGTTCATGAATGATTTGTCGAAAACACGGGTCAATCCAGTCGAAACAGGAGTTTTTGAATCGATTCAAAGGCGATGGAGCCCGTATCGTTTTGAAGCTCGCCCTGTCGAGGATGACAAGATCACCTGTCTACTCGAAGCGGCTCGCTGGGCCGCGAGTAGTTTCAACGACCAACCTTGGTCTTGGGTCATTGCTCGGCGTCAAGAAACCGCCGCCTTTGAAGCGATGCTCGGGTGTCTGGCAGAAGCCAACCGCCCTTGGGCCGGGCGTGCGGGCGTGCTACTGATCTCGGTCACACGCCAATGTTTCCGGTACAACAACCAACCGAACCGAGTGGCGTTGCACGATCTTGGGCAAGCGGCGGCTCATATGGCGCTTCAAGCAACGAAATTGGATTTACAAATTCACCAAATGGCTGGAATAAATCGAAGTGTTGCTCGCCAGCAATACGAGATTCCTGAGACCCATGAGCCCCAAACCGCGATTGCCATTGGTTACCCCGATTTGAGCGATCCGGTTACGGAAGAGGACAAGGAATACCATCGGCGAGAAACGGGAGCGCGGAGGCGATTAACGTTGAAAGAACAAACTTTTTCCGGGAAATGGGGGAAACCGGCTGGCTTTCTTGCCCAATAACTATTGTTTGGGGTGATTCTTTCCTGCGCCGTACCCGTTACAATAGGCGGGGCATCCAGTCAGCACCATCTAAGGTCGGGTCGTTTTTCTGTGTCGGAAAATTGGAAATCAGGAATCGCTTTTTCGCAATTGACCGATGTCGGAATGCGCCGAGCGAATAATCAGGACTCTTTGGCATGTTTACCTGCGGCCAGCGCGGAGCGTTTTTTTGATCGCGGACATTTGTTCGTCGTCGCCGATGGAATGGGAGCGCATGCGGCAGGGGAGTTGGCCAGTCGCTTGGCGGTCGAGCATATTGCAATGCAGTACTTTCGCTCCACTCTTGATGATTGTGGCGAATCGTTGCGAGAAGCCGTGGTCGAATCGAATGCCGAAATCCATCGTCGTGGGATGCAGAATCCCGAGTTCCACAACATGGGTACCACCGCATCCTCCTTGGTGCTGTTGTCGACCGGTGCGATCGTGGCTCATGTCGGCGATTCACGCGTCTACCGGCTACGGCAAGGCGTTCTTGAACAACTGACGTTTGACCATTCGCTCGTCTGGGAGTTTGAAGCGAGCGGCCAAGGATTGTCTGGCAGCTTGGTGGGGCAATCGATCCCCAAGAATGTCATCACTCGATCGCTCGGTCCAAATGAAAACGTTCAAGTGGACCTCGAAGGCCCGTTCGAAATCCATGAGAACGATCGTTTTTTACTTTGCAGCGACGGACTGAGCGGCCAGGTCGAAGACGAAGAGATCGCGACATTGATCGATTGCTTGCCCGAGGATTTAGCATCCCGAGTTCTCGTTGATCTGGCGAACCTACGAGGGGGGCCCGACAATTCGTCCGTCATCATTGTTCGCATCGACGAGACTTACGAGAACGTTTCGAAATCGGCAAAACCGCCACGTAAACATTCTCGCATGAAAAAATCTGAAGCGCCTATCTGGGTGTTGTTTGCGATTTTGATGGCCGTCTGTTTTTTGGGCGCCGTCGGCTTTGGGATCGATGGCAACCTGGGCGGTGCCATCGTCGCCGTGGTCATCGGATTGATCGTCGCAGCGATCTTCGCGCAACAATATTGGCAGGCAAATTCGCAAGTCCATCATCAACCGCTACCTCAAGTCCCCGGGGGGAAAGGGCCCTATCGTCAGTATAGCGCTAAGCCAACCAAAGAACTGTACGATCGACTCGGACAAACGGTTGAGGAATTACGCACGGCAGCCAATGAGCGAAACTGGCTAATGAATTGGAAGGAGATCGATAAGCTTCAGAAAGAGGGGCAAGAAGCCTTGGCGAATAAGGATGCGAAATCAGCCATTCGCTTGCAAGCCGAAACGATTATCGAAACGATGCACCAACTTCGTGAACTGAACAATCGAGCTGCCAACGAAACCGCGATCGACCATTGATGCTCCAACGACATGAAAACCTGGAGTAGCGTCCTGACTGCCAATCGGTGATTGTCGAAAACGGCCTGGCGGGAAGCCTACGGCCACGAATCGATCGATGCCATGACGACGCCCCAAAGTCCGCCGATTTCGGCTGCCGCTCCTTCTTGAGCCTTTTTTTCTTCTCTCATCCTAATCGTGACCTAAGTTAGATTGGTTGGTCGTAGGATCGCGACCTGTCATCCCCTTTACCACGACCTAGCGATGAAGATGAAAAAGTTTGCACTTGCGGTTTTAATGATTGGTTTTGCGTCCACGTTCGCGAATGCTCAAGGCCTGGCGGTGAATGGCCCAGGCTATAGTACAGGCTATAGTACAGGCTATGGTCCGGCGCCTTATGTGTCCGCTCCCTACACTGCATTGGCTCACCAATCATCGTCCTACGCAGCCTCACCAATGCAATACTCGGGGGCTTATCAAGTCCAACGACCCGCTTATGCCGTGCCGTATCAAGCGTACCAGTATCCAACGCAATATCCGGTTCAGCAGCCTGTGCAGATGAATCCGCAGCCTGCATCGAGCGGCGGTTTCTTTGGCGAGTTGATGGAACTTGAACGCCGCAAGAATGCTTGGCTTAAGCGAACTTTTTTAGGCATGTAATCATCCCTACTTCGATTTCCGTCGCCGATTGATCAGTGTGTGCATCACATCGCTGCGGCGGACAACTCCTTGAAGCTCATGCGGCTCTTCTCGCGTGACAACCGGGATGCAGTCGTCTGTTTCCGCTTCGAATAATTCGAACGCACGAGATGCAGGTTCATCGGGGTGTAGCATCGCGTCACTGGCACTGACCAAATCCTCGGCCCGAACCAATTGCGTCACGCTATCGTCGAACATCACGTTACTGAGCAGCGGATAACGAATGACACCGACGACCCGCATTCGGTCATCGACGACGGGGTACGTGTTGTCATTGCTGTTTTCGATATGCGAGATCACGGCATCAAAATCAGCCGATTGATGAATCCCCTTGGTCTTTCGCAGCAGATCACGAACAAAGATTTTGCGGCCGCCGATTCCTGTCAAGTCGCCATTCGTCTCATCCGAACTGCCCGAGCGGTCTAGTCCCGAAAGGCTCAGTCCCGAACGAAAACGGTAGGCCAATTCCCGCACTTGCTCGCGCGGCGTACGGCTAGAGTGATTGATCGCTTGGGCTAACGGGACTTCACCGGTTCTCAGCAACGATTGGCGAATGAACAAGGGTCCAATGATCTCGAAAATCACAACCGAACCCAAGATAATATCTTGGATAGGAACCCCCAACTCGGGGTCACGGGCTGCCGCGATTGACGAAAGAGCAATTGCGGCACCGGCTTGGGCAAACAGACAACTGCCGAGCCAATGGCGGACCTCGAGTGGTTGCCGAGTCACTCGCGCGGCAGTATAGACGCCGACCCATTTTCCTGTCATTCGCAACACGATGTAAATGACACCGATCATCCCTGCTGAGACGAATGCTCTGATGTCCAGGTGTGTTCCATGAACGGCAAAAAAGACAACGGCTAGCAAACCGGTCAAGTGATCGAGTTCATCAACAATCTTGCCTTTCATGTCAGAGGTGTTCGCAACGGTCACACCCATCACCAAGAAGGTCACCATGTAAGGGATTTCGAGTGAATCGCAAACGCCGAGCAGGAACGTCGTTGTCGCCACCAACAAGACCAACCAACGGGTCATCCGCAGTAGTCCGCATCCATAGCTGACGACCAACCCGCCGAGCAACCCAAACGTGATCGACCCCGCGATATCCATCAACACCACGCCGACTTGTTCCCCAAGAGGAACGTCGAGTTTGTCTTGCAGCAAATGAACGGCCAAGAATGCAAATTCAAACAACACGATACAGGCGAAATTATTCATCGCCACTAAGAAGCCGGTGCTCTCGGTCACCGGTCCTTCGGATCGAAATTCTTTCAATACCAGAATGGTTGTCGCCGGTGCGGTGGCAATCGCCAAGCAGCCCAGCAGCAGCGCCGTGCCACCCGAATAGCCAAACACTCTCAGCCCGGCGGTCACGAGCGCGCAGGTCAGAAAAATTTCGAAGAATGAAATCGCCAAACAGTGACCTGCGACTCGTTTTACTCGACTAAACGTAAAATCGCAGCCCAAGTTGAAGAGCACAATCGCCATGGCAAATTCGAGGATCGGCTCGAATCGATCGACATGATCCGCGGGAATCAAGTCAAGAGCATTTGGCCCAACCAAAAGCCCCACCAATAGAAACGCCGTGACTTTCGGCAGACGCAACAAGTCCGCAAAGACGCCTGCCGCTAAGCAGGCACCAAGCAGTAACCCAAGGGTGCTGGTGATATGTAAATGAAAATCGCTCATGTTGCTACAGAGTGTAGCATAGGCTTCTAGCCTGTGTTACTCAGTACCACAGGCTAGTGCTTTGCCATCGCTGATTTTAGGCTTGGCGCAATCGTGGCTGGCGCACCTGCCCTCGTAAACTGCCCTCGTAAACTGCGACGGGAAGCCACAGCCACGAAAGATGCTTGCCCTCATTCTTCACCCTCATTCTTCGTTATGAAAAACCACTAGAAGCCTGTGCCGCTATTAACCCATACTTGGCCGTCGGCTGTCCAATGAACACTATCCGCTTCGACTTCACAGGAAACAGGGCCTGTTTCCAAATCGAACAGCCGTGCCGCTAAGTTGCCGTGAATGATTTGCCGGAGCCCGACGTAAGAGGTTGTTAACCGAGGATTGATTTCAATGACGCAATCTTCACTGGCACAATCGCCCAGCAACAAATCGACCCCAACAAAGCCTCGCACGGTAGGAGGCATCGCTGCAATTGCGCGGCATGCCAATAACGCGGCTCGTGACTGCGAATCATCGTCCAAAGGCCCACGTCCGCCGACATAATGGCATGAATCGTCCGAAAACTCTTGAGAGACAGCGGGTAAAAATGTTTGATGTTGTCCCGACGCGACTAACGAAACCGAAACGGCACGTCCGGATAACCAGGGTTGCAATAACAACTCGTTGGTCAATTCGCTTTTCGCCTCTTCGTAAGAATCGAAAATGCGTATCTCGTGGGTTCCGCATCCATCGCGTGGTTTGAGCACAAAGCGATCATGACACTGCATTTCGGATTCGTAACGGGTGTCTGACAGAGCGACGTAGCGAGGGTGAGCAACGCCCGAACGCAGAAGCACCTTGGCGGTCTGTAACTTATCACTGGCGGTACGCAAAAAATCACCGCTTCCTGCGACCACATCAACACCGGCGGCCCTCAGCATTGCTGCCGACTTGGCTAAAATCCCATCGTTCTCGGGAGCAACCAAGATGGCGGCGTCGCAGTCGCGGGCGGCCGAAACCCATTGCCCGAACATCGTCGCCTCTGGGTGCATCAAAACAAGATCTGCGTCCCCGAGATCCAAGCCAAAACGGGAGTCGATTGGAACGGTGACTTCAGCGAAATGAAGTAGGTCGGCGACCAAAGAGCGAAGCATTGCAGAGCCCTCGTCGCGGATCCCCTTGGGGATCGACCCGATGCTTTCCTGCGACATTCCTCCGCCGCAGGTAAATTCGCCGACAAAAACTCGCATGGGAAAATCCCGTAGAAGGCAAGGTTAGAAAATCCCGAGATGATCTCTGGCATCATCGGTCATCAAATCAGGTGACCAAGGTGGATCCATGACGACTTTTACCGTGCAAACGTCGACCTCATCCATCCCCTCAGCCGCTGCCTTGGTTCCAGCTACCAACTGAGGCCCCGCAGGACACATCGGGCTCGTCATCGTCATCTCAATTTCAACATCATGAAGCCCGTCTTCTTTTTCTTCACCCACGCGACAAACGTAGATGAGGCCAAGGTCGACGATGTTGACAAACAACTCGGGGTCAATGACCTGTTTCAATGCTTCGCGGACCTTGTCTTCGGCAAGTGCCATGGAACAATTCTTCCTTTGCTGAAATCGAGTAAACTCTGAGCTAAAACTTTAACAAATCCTGGGAAAAAATGGAAGTCTACTCGTATTCCCGGACTTGGCGAGCTATCGCGGCTCCCAACGCTTCACGCACGCTATCGATCGAAATCCGATCAAAAATCTGTTGGAAAAAGCCAGTCACAATCATCCGCGTCGCTTCCTTTCGGGTGAATCCCCGGCATTGAGCGTAAAAAATCTGCTCGGCGTCGACCTGTGACGTGGTGCTACCGTGTGTGCAGCGAACGTCATCCGCTTCGATTTCCAGCCCTGGAATCGAATCGGCACGGGACAGCTCGGACAGGACCAAATTATCGTTCCGCTGATAACCGTCCGTCTTTTGCGCGATCTTGTCGACCTTGATCATCCCCCGCCATACCGTTCGGCTCTTGTCCTGCTGGGCCGCTTTGTACAAAAAGTCACTGTGGCATGACGGTGCGCGGTGGTGTTGCTGAGTGTGATAGGCTAGATGCTGGCGGCCTTCGGTGAACATCACGCCGTTGACTTGGCTGTCGGCGCCAGGACCGACTAAGTCGACCGATTGATTGACCTTCGACAACATCGATCCCATCGCCGCAATCGTCCACTGGATCGTTGCGTCCTTTCCAACCAGCGCTTTTTGATGAGCAAAGTGGTATGCGCCATATCCCCACTCTTGCATGTTTACATAGCGAAGATGCGAATTTGCTTTCTGTATGACCTCCACACTACCAACATGCAGCCCTTTCGAATTCTCATCGACGCCGTTGGACTCATGCAATACCGTCGCCTCAGCTCCTTCGTCCAATACGATTAACGTATGCGTCGTATCGGTCCCGCCATCGCTCATCACCGATCCAATGTAGAGCGGCTTTTCAAGAACAACCCCTTTGGGGACGTACAAAAATTGACCGCCTGCCCAGAAAGCGGAATGCAAGGCGGCAAACTTGTCGTAGTCGGGGTCAAACGCAGTGAATAAGTGTGGCCGGACCACTTCGGCGTGGATTTGGCAAGCTTTTGACAGGTCGCAAAAGATCACGCCTTTGTCAGCCAACTCTTGATCGAGTGCTTCACCGACAACATAACTGTCAACGGTTTCGATCGAACCACCCAAGTCGACGCCCCCCTTCAACTGCGCTACCGACGGAACGTCGAGAGCCTCGAAAGCGGGCAAACCAAACTTCTCGATTTTAAAAGCGCGAATGTCCGTTCGAATCCACTCCTCCGCTCGGCGCGCTGGCCAATCCATCGCTTCGTAATGTTGCCACGCTTCGCGGCGCAATTCCGTCAACCACTGTGGTTCGGTTCGCTGGCTGAGAAAGGCATCAAATCCAGCCGCGTTAAAGGTTAGTGAAGTCGTTTGAGTCATCAGTTTTATTGAGAGAGTTCGTATGGGTAGTGAGGGTTCAGGGCACTAGCAAGCCTCTCCGAGACTCGCAAAGCCACAGTAGGCGAGTCTCTCCGAGACTCGCAAGGTCGCAGTAGGCGAGTCTCTCCGAGACTCGCAAGGTCAGCGTCTCGGAGAGACGCCGCTACTGGTTGGCGTCTCTGCAAGGCGCCGTGGGTCAGCGTCTCGGAGAGACGCTGCTACTGGTTGGCTAGCCGACGCTGCCTTCCATTTGCAGCTGGATCAGACGATTCATTTCGATCGCATATTCCATTGGCAATTCTTTCACCAACGGCTCGATGAAACCGTTAACGATCATGGTGCTCGCTTCTTGTTCGGTCAAACCGCGGCTGAGTAAGTAGAACATTTGCTCTTCACCGATTCGCGAAACACTTGCTTCGTGACCGACTTGCACATCTTGCTCTAAAATCTCGATGTAGGGATACGTGTCACTACGGCTTTCCGGGTCCAAAATCAATGCATCACAAACCACACTGTTCTTACTGTTGTGCGCCCCTGGTTCAACCCGAACCAGTCCACGATAACTGCTACGACCGCCGTTCTTGCTGATGCTCTTGCTGACGATTTGCCCCGTGGTATTCGGAGCCGCATGAACCAGCTTAGCCCCCGCGTCTTGGTGTTGACCGGCACTCGAAAAAGCAATCGACAAAATTTCGCCGCGAGCCCCCGGTTCCATCATGTGGACCGCAGGATACTTCATTGTCAACTTACTGCCCAAGTTTCCATCGACCCATTCCATCGTCGCATCGCCATAAGCGTAAGCCCGTTTGGTAACCAGGTTGTAGATGTTGTTTGCCCAGTTCTGGATCGTCGTGTAGCGGCAGCGTGAATTGCGTTTTGCGATCACCTCAACCACCGCACTGTGCAAGCTTTCGGTCGTGTACATCGGAGCGGTACAGCCTTCGACGTAATGCACACTCGCTCCTTCGTCAACGATGATCAGCGTCCGCTCGAATTGGCCCATGCTTTCCGCGTTAATTCGGAAATAGGCTTGCAAAGGGAAATCGATATGCACGCCCTTGGGTACATAGATGAACGAACCGCCCGACCAAACGGCACTGTTGAGAGCCGCGAACTTGTTGTCGTTGGGTGGGATAATCTTGCCGAAGTATTCACGAAGTAAATCGGGGTGTTCGCGAACCGCCGTATCGGTATCAGTAAAGATCACGCCCTGTTTTGCCAAATCCTCCTCGAGCGAGCCGTAGACAACTTCGCTTTCGAATTGAGCCTTCACACCCGAGAGAAACTTTTTCTCGGCCTCGGGGATCCCGAGTTTATCGAACGTATCCTTGATCTCTTGCGGAACGTCGTCCCAAGTCTTGCCCTGAGACTCGGTTGGTTTCAGGTAGTAATAGATGTCCTGGAAATCGATGTCGATCGCACCGCCCCACTTTGGCATCGGGCGTTCTTCGAAAATCTTCAACGAATCGAGCCGAAACTTCCGCATCCAGTCAGGTTCGTTTTTGATGTCCGAGATTTGATTGACGACATCCGAATTCAAGCCTTTCTCGGCACGAAAGATACCTGTGGTTTCGGTGCGAAAGTTGTACTTGTTGATTTCGCCAACATCTTCTTTTTCAGTTAAGTCAGTAGCCATCTCTGGTCCTAGTTTCGTGCGAGAGTGTTTCTTCGTTTTTCCAATTCAATTCGATCATCGCCTGCGGCTTAGACCGCGGCCTCTTCCACAGCTACCATTTCCTGGTTAACCGCCTCCGCTTCGGGATACGCTTTGCGAATGCGATCGTAACCTGATTGGTGAAGTTCGTCGGCCAATTCTTTGCCCCCGGTTTCCACCAAACGACCACCTAGCATGACGTGCGTGAAATCGGGCTTGTTATGCTCGAGAAGCTTGTCGTGGTGGGTAATGATCAACAGCCCCATTTTGCCGTGTCCGATTTCGGCAATCGATTCACTGGCCAACCGAACGGCGTCCGCATCCAGCCCACTGTCGGTTTCATCGAGCACAGCGAACTTGGGCTGCAGCATGGCAAGTTGCAAAATCTCCGCCCGCTTCATTTCTCCACCCGAAAAACCGTCATTGACATAACGCCGCGCGAATTCGGTGTCCATCCTCAAATGGGCCATCTTCTCTTTTAATTCCTTGCGGAATTCACGCATCGGGATTAGCTCTTCACCCTCTTTGCGGTCGGGGCGTCGCACGTTGGTTGTGGCATGACGCAGGAAGTCGGCCATCTTTACGCCAGGCACCGCCATCGGGCGTTGGAAAGCCAAAAACAAACCCGCACGCGCTCGCTGGTCAGGCTCCATCGCCAACACATCTTCGCCATCCAACGTGATGCTGCCCTCGGTAACCGTGTAACCGGGGTGCCCCATGATGGCCAATCCAAGCGTGCTTTTCCCACTGCCATTGGGCCCCATCAAAGCATGGGTCTCACCATGATTGATCGTTAAGTTCACACCACGAAGGATCGGCTTGTCACCAACGGATACATGTAGATTTTTAATTTGCAGTACGTGTGTCATGCTTTAATGGATAGTTTGAAAGGAAAGGGTCTTTAGTCTTCAATATTTGGAGCTAGAACGTGGGCCATGTCTAATTCGAAGTGCTCGCCGCAGCAGGCCCCATGTCCGCTTGCATCGTCGTGAATTGACAGCGATTGTCACCGTCGAGTCGGCAACTACTAAGCTGTAACGGACGCCCAAGTGCTTCGGATAACATTTGTTCTTCTAACCGGCACATCGCTCGGTCGTCCGATGTGTCGGTCAGTGAAGGATAGGGACACACACAAACATCGATGACAGGCAATTCGCCCGCGTGCGATATCTCTGCTGCAATGTCTCGCCCCACCAAGGTTTCTGAAAGCCGCTTCATGCGAGATTCGAGCGATTGGTCCCCAACACTGTCGTCGGCACGATCTAGCGTTGCAGCAACCTGACGCCCCAATCGAGCGGCGACCGCTGTTAGCAATTGCTTGCGAACCGTAGCGTCGGGAATCGACAGTATCTCCTGCCACATCGCCTCCGCCAAGTCCGCTGGGTTGGCACCCGCTCGACGATGACCTTCCACCGTCAAACGGTACTCGAAAGTCGGACGGCCTCGACCAGCTACGATCTTTCTTCGATCGATCAACCCCATCTCTAATAGCCGTTCAATCCGCTGGCGGATCGCCGTGGCTGTCACTTTTAGCAGATCTGTCAATTCACCAATTCCAAACGATTCGCCACTTCGCATGACCACCAACAACTCGCGATCAACGGATCGGAGCTGCTCGATATGCAACGTAGTTGTACTGGAATTTGACATGACAGTTCGGCTGATAAAAGCAAAGAAGTCGACGTGCGTTTCATCCCATTATTACAACACTCGAATTTTTGACAACGGTGATTGCGTTAAATGACCTCCGCTTTTGTCCGAGAATCCCAAGAATCGCCGAAATTCTTTCATCAGGCCCGTCTTGCGGTTGATTAGGCCCCGCTGCGAGCGGAGCAATCTGTGATTTAATTGTGATCAAGTTGTGGTGCGGTATGCGGGATAACGTGACAGGATAACGCGACAGGGGCTTTCAGCCCCCGTTCTGCGACAGGAAGCCACAGCCACAAAAAAAACGCAACCCTAAAATTCTATTTTGACGAAGCACTCGAAAACGGCACATCATTGGAAGAAGTCAACGAGACGATCCGCCTTGTAATTCCCAGTTTCGATCCTACCATTAGTGGATCGGTTCTCTTTTGTTTGCTACTCCTATTGAACTTAGACATTGCCATGAGCACTGACTCACCCTCCCAACCGCCGCGTCCTGCATCCTCTGGGCCTCCTTCGCGACCGGGTGCTGAAGCGAACGAGTCGTTACCAGAACCATCGACCATCCCGATTCAAGGCTGGCATTGCACCCATACGATGTATCGTTTTCGCCGCGAGCTGATCAGTGGTCCGTTGAGCCGCGGTTGCCAAGATCAATTCCGAGCGGCACTCGATCTTGAGTCGAATGCGTGCCCCGAGCGGTTGGCAGCTTATTGGACGAGTGGTCATCGCGCTGATTTTGCGGTGATGGCGATGGATCCCGATCCCGCTAAGGTCGATGCCGTTCACCAAAACATTGTCGCTCCGACACTTGGTCAATTTGTCGAAGCGACTTGGTCGTTTGTCTCGATGAGCGAGATTAGCGAGTACGTGCCGACGCTCGAGCAATACCGCGAGCGGCTTATCGCCAGTGGAGCTCAGCCCGATTCACCCGCATTGACGGCGAAGTTAAACGCGTACGAGCGGCGGTTGCCGATGATGATGCAGCATCGGATGCAACCCGATTTCCCCGATTGGCCTTCGGTTTGCTTCTATCCGATGAACAAAAGCCGAGCGGTCGGTGCGAATTGGTTTAGTGAACCGTTTAGTAGACGCAATGCGATGATGGCCGAGCACGCGCAAAGCGGGATTGCGTTCGCGGGCAAGGTTAGCCAACTCATTACCGTCGGCGTCGGTCTTGATAATTGGGAATGGATGGTGACGCTCTGGGGACGCAATCCACAATACCTAAAAGAGATTGTCTACAAGATGCGATTCGACGAAGCGAGTGCAAAGTATGGCGAATTTGGCCCGTTTTATGTCGGCTACAAAGCGACCGCTGACGAGATTTTAGCTCACTGCAAAGTGAGCTAAACGCAAGCTTTGTGACATTTCTCGCTGATCGCAACCATCTTTAATCCCTCAGCGGAGAGGTCGTACGGCTCGAAGGGCCGGAAAACGAGCCCGAATTGCGGAGCGACACTTGATTGATACGCTTACTGCTGTTGACTAGCGGCTTCTTGCTCTTGGTTTCGCTTTCTTAAAAAATCCTTGTATTCCTCGGTTCGCAGCAATAATTCGAAATCGATCAAACCGTAGACCAATTCACCATTTTTTCTCATCAGTTCGCCGTTCTTGCGTTTTCTTAAAATGATGTGACTCGGTTTATTGTCCAGCACCATGAACCCCTTCTGTCGCAATTCGTGCGCTGCACGCAGCGTCACTGCCGCAGCCTCTTCGGGAGTGATGATACCTTGCTGCGCACAAACATCAGCGTTGTCCCCTTTTAGCCATGCGAACAAGTAAACGTACTGTCGCTCGAAATCCAGGTCCATTTTTTGGTACTTCGCATCCTGGTTCGCCGCCA
This sequence comes from Novipirellula aureliae, assembly GCF_007860185.1. Classification (NCBI taxonomy): domain Bacteria; kingdom Pseudomonadati; phylum Planctomycetota; class Planctomycetia; order Pirellulales; family Pirellulaceae; genus Novipirellula; species Novipirellula aureliae. The sequence continues at coordinate 161,404 of NZ_SJPY01000008.1, read as the reverse complement.
TCCCATGACGATACCGGTCAAAACGACCTCGCTCACGGCCCAATCGCCATGGGGCACACTTTCGTGCGGGACTGAAAATGCATACTGGACGCTTCGTCATGATCCGCAGGTCTTTCGGCCCAAAGTGGCCGTTCCGCAAATCGACAAGCAACCCAAACTCTTGGAACGGATCATTGAACATAGCTCCCGCGACCACTTCGGGTGGCATTTTGTCAGGAAAAGTCTTTGCGACTTGCAGCGGCACCTCTTCGGCGAAACGTGAAAACTTGACAACAAGATCTTGTACAATCTCCCGCTCTCCTTTCGTCGGAACTCGATAAACCACCCCGCTACCTTCAACCAATCGCTCCCCTTTTTTCGCGTAAGCCTTTTCGTCGTACCAATTCTTGGTTCGTAGATTGTCGAGTAATCGCCACCCCAACCGAGTGACATAGAATTCGTTGCCGATTTCATCCGTGACAAAACCATAGCGGACTCCGTAGACTTTTATGCAATGCTCAAGGGGAATCTCACTGAAAGGGATGTTTAGGGCATCCTTGTAAGGAAGGGGAACGGGAGCTTCATTTTGCATTGAAAACGGTCCAAAAAGGAATAGATTGTCTGTAGGGAGCTACCTATTTTTACGCGTGCCGGCATTTTTAATAGGGGCCAAATTGTCGCGATTCGCTTCAGGTTACGCAAATGGATGGAGTTTCTTTTTTTAGTTAGCCTATCGACGTCCCTTAAAATCAGGGCGATCCCCAAAAAATTTGTGCCGACAAGTGGGGCAAAAACTCGAATCCGCCCCCCTAGCAGTCTCCTTCGATCCCATCAGAGACGATGACTTCGGTCGTTGGTTGCGGAGTCAAATACTCGGCAGCAGCTGCGGCGATCTTTTGTTGGTCAAGTGAACGAAAATTTTCCAGCATTTCATCGGTACTGATATATTCCGACTGAGTCAACCATCGGCTGCCGATACTGAATAATCGGTTCCCCGGACGCTCACTTTGCATGATACAAGCGGCGGTTGCTTTGTTGACCGCTTGCTCCAACTCTTCGTTTGTAACGCCCTGCTCGGCCGTTCGCGTCATGATGTCTTGGATTAGTTTTTTATTGAGAGTCAAATCGGATTTCTCACAGACGAGATAAGTAAACCACGCTCCGCAGTCTGCAAACTCTTGCGGCCATACGGTTGCCGTTTCTGCGCGGCCCGTATCAATCAATTCCCAAAACAGACGGCTGCCCCCCTCATCGCCAAGAATCGATGCTAAAATCCGTGAAGCAAAACGGTCCTCACTTGCCATACTCGGACCACGGTTCATTTGGATCAAGTAAGACTGTGCAAGCTCGTCCACTTTAAGGATCGGGTCAACGTCGATGCCGACAGGCAGCGAGTTCGTATCGTCAGGGTTTCGTGGCGGGGGAGCGCTGCGATCCGACCAGGGCTTCGTTTGTTTTTCGAGTGCTTCGACCAATCCATCGAAATCGACATTGCCGCTTGCTGCGACGACGATGTTGTCAGGCCGGTAGCGGCGGTTAAAGTAATCCCGCATTGTCGACGCTTCCATCGACTCAATTGATTCTTTCGTACCTAGAACGCGACGGCCCAAGCCACGCGGTCCGAAATGGATCTCCATCGCCCGTTCGAACGCACCAAACGGTGGTTGGTCTTCGTACTTGGCGATCTCTTCCAAGATCACTTTTCGTTCGGTTTGAAATTCGTGTTCCTCCAGCGAAGGGCTAAGCATATCGGTCAACAGCTCAACCAATCGATCTTGAAATTTTGGCAATACGGTAGCGTAATAAACCGTTTGCTCTTCGCTGGTGTAAGCGTTGCTATTCCCCCCCAGTTCATCGAGTTCTCGATTGACATCGGCAGCGCTCCGAGATTCGGTTCCTTTGAACATCATGTGCTCAAGAAAATGGCTCAAGCCCGATTCGCCGTCGGTTTCATTCCGGGAACCGGCGTGGACAAAATAGCCCAATGCCGCCGAATAACATCGATGATCGATCTCGGCTGCAATGCGTAACCCGTTGGACAAAGTGTGTGTGTGGAATAATGCCATAGTTTTTGTTTTCATGTAATTGAAGTAGCCGCGTCTCTCCGAGACGCGAATCTAAACAACGTCACGTAGCCGCGTCTCTCCGAGACGCGAATGCAAACAACGTCTCGTAGCCGCGTCTCTCCGAGACGCGAATGCAAACAGCGTCTCGGAGAGACGCTGCTACGCGACGCGAATCCAAACAACGTCTCGGAGAGACGCTGCTACGCGACGCAAATCCAAACAACATCTCGGAGAGACGCTGCTACGCGACGCGAATCCAAACAACATCTCGGAGAGACGCTGCTACGTGACGCAAATCCAAACAACGTCTCGGAGAGACGCTGCTACGTGACGCAAACCCAAACAGCGTCTCGGAGAGACGCTGCTACGCGACGCAAATCCAAACAGCGTCTCGGAGAGACGCTGCTACGTGACGCGAATGCAAACAACGTCTCGGAGAGACGCTGCTACGCGACGCGAATGCAAACAACGTCTCGGAGAGACGCTGCTACGTGACGCAAATCCAAACAACGTCTCGGAGAGACGCTGCTACGTGACGCAAATCCAAACAACGTCTCGGAGAGACGCTGCTACGTGACGCGAATGCTAACAACGTCTCGGAGAGACGCTGCTACGCGACGCAAACCCAAACAGCGTCTCGGAGAGACGCTGCTACGCGACGCAAATCCAAACAGCGTCTCGGAGAGACGCTGCTACGTGACGCAAACCCAAACAGCGTCTCGGAGAGACGCTGCTACGTGACGCGAATGCAAACAACGTCTCGGAGAGACGCTGCTACGTGACGCTACGAAACGAACAACGATGCATCGAGACGATTGGGACCGAGCGTTACAATACGGTAATGGTCCGGCAAATGACTCGACCAATACTCGGCGATTTCACTTAGTGTCAGCGATTCAATGATCGATTCAAGCTCCGTCGTACTCAGTACCCGTCCGAGCTGAAAATAGTCGGAGACGATCGAAGACGCACGCGATGAACTCGATTCTTGCTCCATGATTAAATTACTTTGAATTCGCACCTTCCAACGATCGAGTTCAGAGGATGTAAGGTCCTCGGTCAATCTCGCAAATTCACCAAGAGTAACCTCCAATGTTTGCTGGGCTCGTTCGGGTGTCGTCCCAGCATAACCGAACACGGCTCCTGCATTTTCGAGCGACTGGGTGCCTGCGGACACGGTATAGCAAAGTCCTCTTTGTTCGCGGACACGGTCGAACAAACGGCTACTCATACCGTCGCTAAGGATACCAATCGCCGCTCTCATTTTGAAATAATCGCAGTGCCCAAAAGGCACCGCGTCAAAAGCGAATCCGATGTGCGTTTGACTCGACGGTGATTCGATCGATTCGTAAGTTGATTTCCCGGCTGGGTCCGCTGGCGGGACGGCCGCCCCTGACTTCCAATCACCGAAATGCTTGTTGGCCCACCGAACGACTTCATCGGGATTGACGTTGCCAGCGACTGCCAAAATGCTGCCCCCGGAATGATAGTGTTTTGCATAGAACTCACGAACATCAACGGGCGAGAGTGCGGCCAGACTTTCTTTCGTACCATGTTGGCTACGGCCAAGCCGATCACCATACTCCAGTTCGCGAAGGCGGAGCATCACACGTTGAGTCGGTTCATCCTCGATTCCCCGAAGCTCTTGCAATGCCATCATCCGCGCGTCTTCGAATTGGTCGCTCGGCAAATGCGGTCGCCGAACGATATCGGCGTAGATTTCGAGTGCTTTTTCGAGCGACTCTGCTGGCATCGCTGAACCGAACGAAATCGACGACGTGGCCACGCCCGATGAGCGATCCATCCCCAAATTGTCTTGAATGGCAACCAAGTCGCGGCTACTGTACTTGCCCGCTCCTCGCTCGACCATTTCGCAAGTCAGCGACGCAAGGCCAGCATTGGAATCGGATTCCGCATTCACACCTGCGCGAAGACACAACGTGAACGCCGCCGTCCGCAGCCACGGCATTGCCTGGACCGCGACCACCATTCCATTGGCGAGTTTTTCGATGCGAATTTCTTCTCTTGTCGCAGATTGCGCAGTAGACATGGAGCCAGACATAGTTTGCTTCTAATAGGAATCGGTAGCGGTAAAAGTGTCAAATGCAATGGCAGCGTTGATTGCAACAACCGTGCGAGGATAGGACTCAAGTCAAGGACGGCAATCCGATCGAGACGACGTCGACCGTTTGCACCCGTCCGACCAACGTATGGCAACTCGCATCGTCCACTTGGATTTTCAAGAATTGGCCTGCTTGGCGGCGGTTGCCGTCGAACACGACGATTCGGTCGCAATGGGTGCGGCCAATCATTTGCACAAGATCGTGCCCATCCCCTTTGAGTTCACGACCTTCGGCATGATCGCTCGTTTCGCGAAGCGTCTTTTTACTAGGCCCTTCGACTAGAACCTCGACGACGTCGCCAACCATCTTTAAATTGTCCTCCTTGGCCAAACGGTCTTGTACCTCAAGCAACTCGTTGTTGCGGCGGATCTTTACTTCACGAGGCACATCGTCTTCCAAGCGTTTGGCCGCAGTCGTCCCCGGGCGAACGCTGTATTGGAAAATGAAACTGTTCTTGAACCGACATCGTTCAATCAGGCCAACCGACTTTTGAAAATCCTCTTCCGTTTCGCCACAAAAGCCAACGATGAAATCGCTACTGACGGACGCCTCCGGTAAGATTCGTTCGATTCGTTCAAACATTTCCATGTAGTCTGCGACGGTGTAGCCGCGTTTCATTCGTTTGAGCACTTCGTCGCTACCGCTTTGCACGGGGACGTGCAGGTAAGGCGAACATTTAGGCAAATCACGAACCGTCGTCAACAACCGTTCCGTCATATCCTTCGGATAATTCGTCACAAACTTGATGCGGTCGATGCCGTCAATCTCGTGCAGCGATTCAAGTAACGAAGCGAGATCGGTTTGCCGATCGTCTTGCTTGTAGCGGTAACTGTTGACCGTCTGGCCAAGCAACGTGATTTCGCGACATCCTTGATCGGCCAAGATGCGAGCTTCGGACAAGATTTGCTCGGGCGGGCGTCCCTGCTCAGGACCACGAGTGTTCGGAACGACACAGTAGGTACAAAACTTATCGCATCCAATTTGGATACGCAGGTAAGCTTGGAACGGCGTCGGACGCATCGACGGGTCACGAAGCGGATCAAAGGTTTCGTGGCTGCGAGCAATTTTCAATTGCGAACCGTCGGTTCGCGACAACGACACGGCCATTTGACGCCCTTCGCCGCGATCGATCTTTTCAAGCAATTCGGGAATCGTATGAAGTTGGCCGGGACCGACGACCAGGTCGACAAATGGAGCCCGCCTAAAAACCGTTTCCTGATCCTTTTGAGCCATGCAGCCAATCACGCCAATCATTTTCCCAGGATGCTGCTCTTTCGCTCGCTTTAACTTCCCAAGATTGCTGTAAACCTTTTCTTCGGCATTTTCTCGGATGCTACAGGTGTTGAAGAGGACACAGTCGGCCTGCTTGGCCGAGTCGACGACGGTGTAGCCATGCCGCTTTAAGTCGGCAATCACCATCTCGCTGTCCAGCACATTCATCTGGCAGCCCACCGTGTTGATAAATACTCGTTTATTCATTCGCTATCGATCAATCGTTTGGTTTATTGTTGGCTAATTCAGAGCTCTCTGCTGATTCGGAGCTTTTCGTAGCACCGACTTGGGGAGCCTCAGCACGACGGGCCGACTCGTCATGCCTGCCCACGAATGCTTTCAATGCGTCCGTGAGGGCGGATCGGCGTCGATTGAAAGCCGAAAACAGCAACAATGCCATTGCAATCGCAAACACCATCCAAAGAAGAATGGCAGGCGAAATTGTCAGTTGGCTGGTTTGGGCAATCATCTCACTAGAATACCTACCAAATCGATTTCCATGTAGGCAGGAGGATGCGAGCTTCCCAAAAATAGGAGTTGTTGTGGTGGAAACCCTTCAAAGATTTCCTTTTAACCGCCCATTTCAGCCAAAATAATGCTGGTTGCCAGCCGGGAGTTTGCCAATCGCTCGTTTGGAGAGACGTGGCCCGCTCGGTACACCGCTATTCACGCAACAGCCCCAGCCCTAACCGACACAAAGCTTTCTCCATCTCTTGAACAAATCGACGGGTGTCGCAGGCGTTTGACCTTAACAACTGATCCCGCATTTCGCTTCGTATGGACGTTAGTTCCGCTTGCTTCGGCTCGATCGTCGCGTATTCGATGGCCATTTGGATCATCGCGTCGCGCGACTCAGGACAGAACTTGGACAGGTGGGTGCTATGTAGGATCGACCGACTCGTTCGCGATGCCCAGCGGTCTCCGTTGAACGACAGAACCGGTACACCCTGCCAAAGCGATTCCATCGTCGTCGTGCCTCCGTTGTACGGAAACGTATCGAGCGTTAAGTCAATTTGGTCGTAGTATTTCAAAAAATCGAGATGTTTAGCAGGCGGCAAGAATCGAATACGCCTGGCATCCACGCGCCGCCGTGTGAACTGGTCCAAGACGTATTGTTGATTGCACTTGGATTCGAGTTCTCGATTGGCCAACACCAAAGTTGCAGAACTTGCTGCTTCTAAAATCTGCGACCAAGCATCGAAAACCATTGGCGTGATCTTGTACTGAGTTGCCAGACATCCGAATGTAAATGAGCGATCACGACGGCAAGGGCTCTCACCGACCGGGGGAGCATCGTGAGCCACATGAAACGTCAGATAGCTGGTGGATAACGGTATCACGGTCTCGGTATAAAACTTTTGCTCGGCTTTGCGAAACACAAAGCGATCGCCGATCAAATAGTCAAACTCCTCAAATCCACTGGTGGCAAATGAATTGAACCAAGCCACTTGGATCGGGGCAGGCCGATGGACAAACACCCCCAACCGTTTCGGTTCGCTAAAGGCACTCAAGTCAATCAAGATATCGATCTCTGCACTTCGGATTTGCTCAGCAACTTGTGCATTGCTCAACGCTCCGACTCGGCGTTTTTCGGCTCTTGTGTCAAGCCAGTGCCAATCAGGAGACGAAACGTCCGAATCATCAAACAGATAAACTTCGAATCGTTCGCGATCGTGTTGGTTGAGCAGTGGCCAAACGGGTTTCATGTAGTTCGGATGATGCAGATGAGCGGACAGGTAGCCAATTCGCAACCGATGACGGTTGTTCGGGCGACGGTTGCTCGGTTTGGGTAGAGTCACGCGTTCGTTTTGCCGAACGACTTCCGCATATTTTTGGCGAACGTTGCGAACCCGAAGGTTGGTCGCCGAGGGCGCACCTGGAAGAATGGTGGCGTAGCCCATCAAGAAGTTGGGGTTGTTGAACTCTTTGGCAAGCGATTCGTAGACTGCGATCGAAGCGTCGACATCACCGAGCTTGTACCAGGCGCGAGCCAACTCGTAGCGAGCTTCGACGTCATCCGGAGTCTCGCGAAGACAATGTTCCAGGGCACCGATGGATTGCGCAAATTCGCCGAGCTTGCAAAGCCCAACGCCCATCGTTCGCCAATCCCGTGAGGTAGCGACTCCCATCTCGATGAGCTGATCGACACCGCGAAGTGTTGGTAATATTTCGCCGGAACGTTGATGCTTGCGCACCTTACGTCGAAGTTCGCTTTCGGCTCGATTCATGGTCGCAACTCAGGTAGTGGATCTTGTTAAAAATCCTGGCATCGTCGCCTTACGCTCCTCGAAAGCACGTTGAGGATGCAACTCCCGCGGATTGGCTGTGAGTGTAGGAAGTAGCCGCATCCCGCCGAGACGAGGAATTCCGTGTCGCGGGGAGACACGACGACATGAAAGAGTATTTCTTCACTTCCTAGTGTTTTGTCCAGATTTAACTTTAGGTTGCGGTATTGCGGTATTAACGTGACGGGAGCTTCCAGCCCCCGTTCTGCGACTGGAAACCACAGCCACAGCCACAAAAAACGCAACCCTATCGTTCTATCTTGACGCAGCACTAGGAGCGAAAGGCGACTGCCAATAACGAGATTGCCGCGACCATGACCTGACGCGGCAATTCGTACTAACCATCGACACAGAGGAAAAACAAGAGCTCGCTCTTAGGTCGTGCCTTCTTCGACCTTCCAACTGTACTCGATGTTGCCCTTCTTCTTACCAGCATTGTCATTTTCGGTGTAAGTAACCTTGATCTCTTCAAAGTTCAACGAAAAATCTTCAGTAGGAACGTCTTCGCTTTGAGTTGCACCCGAGATTGCGTAGCTCGTGACCAACACATTCTTCAGCTCATAGCGATAGTAGGTCACGCGACCTGCATCGGTGTAGGAAGCGGTCAACTCAATCTCAACCTTAGGGAAAACCCTACCTTTGCAAACCGCTTCTGCGATCTTTGGACTCGATTTGTCGAGCAATTTTGCGACGCTGATGTCGTCCAAAATGACGTCGCCACGGCGACGGGCCGTACCCGTTGCTCCACCACCTGGCTGATGAACCGCTTGCGAGAACGACAGGACGTCGATCCAGCTCTTATGCTTGTCGTCTTTGCATTCGCCATCGATGCCATCAAATTTCATGTAGCCAGCCATTTTTCTGTTCCTGTGCGAGAGTGAGTAAGGAAAACCGTTTGAGTTTTGGGGGGCTGATGCTCCCCAGTGATAGTCCTATTCTCGTAGCGAAGTCGCCGTTGTTGCGTAAAACAAAAAGTTTTTTGTGATTTCTAGCGAATCGCCATTCGAACCGCGTGCCGATGTGGGTTCGTCTCATCCGTGATGAACACGACGACAATCTTACGGGAATGTTACAGGGTCTGGGAACTATCGTTGTGTAGCGATTGCTTAGGGCGTCAAAAAAAATACAACTTCCGCAATCGACCAAGGAGGCAAGCTCTGCTGAGGAGCCGCTTACTTAGGATAGCGGGTTACTTAGGGATAACGGGGGCCAGGACGGGAAGGATGTCTCGCTTGGCCTCGGTGAAACGGCTTGTTTTCCCGAGGTTTATTTTTGAACCTCAGATTGTCGATGCACCTAAAAACAATCTTTTGGCCCTGCGATGACTGAAAAACCTACCATTCTGTATTGGGGATTTATGAATCAACCCACGGAATCTAAGGTGGAACCGTTTTAATAGACGGTCTCTTGCGGAGGTTATTTTTTTGTCGCCCTTACGGGGTGATCTGGATCTGCCGTAGTTCAAGCTCGGTGGTTTCATCGTGACCTTGAATCATGATCGTGCCCGCATCGGTTCGCTTTCCTTTCCGCGGGTTTTCGTCCGCCTGGCGGTCATCTTGCCAATTGCTGACTTGGACCCCGTTGACCCATGCAGCCATCTTCGCTCCCTGAACCGCCAAGACGACCGTTGACCAATCGTCCTCCGTGGCTGCAATGACTCGAGCGTCTTGGTGACGAAAAATTCCACCCGTGCCACAATCCGATGGCTTTAACGGAAGTCCGTTATTCATGCCATCATTCAATTGGCATTCATAACCCATCATTGTGTCGCCTGGGATACAACGGAAAAAGATCCCCGAATTGATTTCTGGTTTTGCCAATTTGTACTCCGCCAACAACACAAAGTCGTCAAAGACGTCTTTGGTCTCAATTTGGCCAATGCCTCCTTGAACCTTCATCGCCCCCTCCTGGGTAACGGTGTACTCGGCATCCATATTAGGAAATGGTTTCCAAGCGGACAATTCTTCGTCGAGCAAACTTTCAAGTCCAAGTGGACGAAGTCGGATATTGCGAAAAGCGATGCGTCCCGAGTTATGTTGAAGTCCAATGCGGCCAGCTGGCAAGCCTTCGGGCTCGGGATCGGTATAGTCGGTGACCAAGACGCCATCAAGACTCACTTGGACTCGATTCCCTTCGATGCGAATGAGCATCTTCCGCCACTCGCCAAACGTCTGCTCCGGAGCATCTTTGCTGACCTTTTGCCGATCGACCAGGCTACCGGTAGTAAACGGATGGTCGACCCCCGCGATGTTGACTTCATAGCACTCGACGGCTGGATCGTCGACTTGGATCGGGGTGCGTAGAAAGACGCCACTATTGCTTTTCTCGTCGGCATTGAACTCCAGTGACAACTCGTAATCCTGCCACGGGATTGACGTGTTGATCAGACAAATGTCGCCTTGATCCGCAGTGATCGTCTGATCTTCGACTTGCCAATTGGCGTTTCCAGCGATTTCCCAGCCGAAAAGCGTGTATCCGTCGAATAGGCGAATCCAACCGGCGGATGCCTCTTCGGGGTCAAGACGCGCAGCGAGCAATTCTTCGCCAGTCGCTTCGTAGGCCTGAGGCACAAATACCTCCTGCTCTGCTTCGCTTTGCGTTTCGTTCGCAGCAGGAGCGGGATCGGACTTCGAACGGCATCCAATATTCGTTAGAGACGCGGCTGTGGCCAATCCAATCGCAAGAATTGTTAACGAAACAGACGGGGAGGTTTGGGTCGAGAACTTATTCATATCCGTAACGCTTAAAATAGGTTTCCCAATGCGAATGAATCTCCGCATCCGCATCGGAATCGAGTTGAAGTTGATTTGTTTGGTAACCTTTGTGCTCGATCTCCACCCACTGTTTGATAATGGGTTCAACCGAATCAAAGTCACTCAAGTGCAATGTTGTGTATATCATGCGGAGCATTTCGACAGGATCAGCGATCAAGTCTTCGTAGCGAATGTCGATCAGCCGGTCTTCCGAAACCGTTTTGCGTCCTTCGTGAAAGGCAGCATACATTCGCTCAAAACACTCGATCACATACGCCCCAATGTTATCATGATTGGGCTTCTGCAACGCCTGAACCTCATCGAGACTCTTCCACAATCGGCATGTCGATGGATAGAGAGCTCGAGGGTCGCGAGTGATGTGAATGAACTTTGCGTCGGGGAACTCTTTGGCCAGATAGGCGATTCGGCCCGTGTGGGTCGGACTTTTGATGACGAGAGGTCGCCCGGTCGCGATGCTGACGTTGAGCAGAAAACGGCGAAGCGTTTTAAGCCAACGGTTGACATCTTGTTCGGCAACCCCGTCAAAACTCAAATAATCCAAATCGATCGGACCGTCGTTTGGAAAGGCGATTCGGCGATAGGGCGATGGTAGCCCAAGAGTCAGCAATGCAAATTCGTCTTCTTGAGGCCGATCCCAACCGGCAGCCATGTCGTCCATCGGTCGCTTGCCTGGCAATAACCAGTTGGCGAATCGCCGGAAGAACCACTCGGTTGCCAGGAAATGTGATGGAGCAAAACACTGGAACGTCGACGGACTGCTCAGCCGTTCATCTCGGACCATTAACTCGTGTAGCAGTGTCGTTCCGCTTCGCCAATGTCCGATGATAAACACGGGAGCGCCATGCAGCTCCGCGTTGCGCTGCCGCCTGAAAAAACAGAGTTTTTGGATTCCAGCAAAGAGCAAGTTAAAGAGTGTTGCGAAGGAAACGCCGATCAGAACGGTCCAGCGGGTGGGGTGGACCCGGCATCGGCCCTGTCGAAGTAGTCCCAACCAAGCCATCGGTAGCATGCCATGCCAAAACCGAGGCGAATAAAATGGATATTGGTGGTACGGACGCTCTCCCGTTTTGTTTGCTGTTTTCGCGGCAGGTACAGAGGGGTCGGACACGTGCGAATCAGGCCTAGGAATAAGAATTCTTGGAATGGATCCTATAAAAGATCCTCAGGCAGGCTAGAAAACACCCGCCGCTCGCCTTTCAGTAGAAATCTGCGATTTCGGGGAACCAAACGGCTCCCCATACTGTAATTGTTTCTAGTTCCGCGGTGCAGTCCCAAGCCGCCGGTTTGTAAGATTTGCGTCCATCACCTCAACAAAGCTGCTTTATCCGCTACACTTATCCGCATTCAGGTTGTCGCTCGGAGAGCGAAGCGGCAATCAATGCGAAGCAACTTTAAACGCCGCGATAGCGAATGTAAACGCGTTGCACGATCTTCCCCCCCCTGCCAAATTCGATGATTCCAGTGAGCCAATCCGACCCTGAAAAACGCGAACTGTCGATCTCTGATCTGCAATCCCATATCCGGGAGATGTATTTCGAGAAAGATGCCGCTCGCGGCGTTGACGGCACCTTTATGTGGCTGATGGAAGAAATGGGTGAATTGGCTTCAGCCCTGCGGGGCAATGACAAAGAAAATTTAGCGGAGGAATTCGCTGACGTGATCGCTTGGCTTGCGACCATCGCCAACGTCGCTAACGTCGACTTGAACGCGGCACTGGTCGCCAAGTACGGCAGTGGATGTCCAGGATGCAGCCGTTTGGTTTGCGAATGCCCCGATTCGGAGAAGCCTTAAATGGTGTGTTCTTTCAGACACCACCGAACACGATGGGCCCTCTTCGCCATCGTCGTTTCGTGGTTAACCATCGGGCCGCTCTCTATCGGGCCGCTCTCTATCGGGCCGCTCTCTATCGGGCCGCTCTCTATCGGGCCGCTCTCTATCGGGCCAACAAGCACGTCTGCGCAGACAATCGATCATGGCTCGCCCGAGCAAAGCGTCTCGATTGGCATTGCAGGTAATTTCCGGGTGGGCCATTGGACCGCAATTCGGCTGCAGCAAGCGGGCCCAGAGCAGGGTTTCGCAAATATTCATAGCGTTCAAACCGAAGACGGCGACGGTGTTTCGGTTGAATATGTACAAGCGAACCAGCAGAAAACGTCAGAAGCGGCCGCGAGATCGCCCTGGGCTTACGCGATCCCCGGCTCCCAGGAAGCTCCGCTAATCGTCGAAACAAGTGAGGATTCGCCAGCAAACGCTCGAATCGTGACCCGGTTTCCTGCAGACACGGCGTCCTCCAATGCCGATTCGACGCGAGAGGTTCCACTCTCAATGCCCTGGATCGTTTCGCTCGGCGAACCCCTTGGCGTTGATGCAATCGGCGCCAATGCCCTGCTTCGTCGCAGTGCCTCGGTTGCTGTTTCCAACATCACCTCCGCCGACCAATTGCCTGATCGATCGATCGGTTATGACGGCGTCGACTTGGTCATGATCGGTGGCTCCGGTCTCGAAACTCTCGGCCGGATGAACGCGAACCAGCAACATGCAATACAGCAATGGATCGTGGGTGGCGGACGCGTCTTTCTCATGTTGGGTGAATCGCTTCCTCAGATGCAATCGGCAGCCCCTTGGTTGGTCGACCTCATCCCGACCCCCGATGGGCGGGCCAGCGAGACGCTTATGAACGTACAAATGGACCCATCGGCGATCGAGACATTTACGTCGACGCAAACGCTGCTCACCCCTTATGCCGGCGTAAACCTTCCGAAAGGGGCGGGAGAGACCATTGTGATCGGGCGAACCAATCGACGAGTCAGCACACCCGTCGCAGCGGAGTATGTCGTCGGTTTTGGGAAACTGACCGTGCTGGCTGCCGATTTGGACCGTGCCCCGTTTGCCGATTGGCCGCAGCGGCTGGAGTTCATTATGCAATTGACCAAAGACTTGGTTGAGCCCGACGAGCCGGCGCTGGGTAGCAAAAATCGCGGCACCGCATTCGATGACCTCGCTGGCCAAATGCGAGCCACATTGGACCGTTTCCCCAATCAGCGTCGATTTAGCTTTTCGGTCGTTTCGCTGATTGTCCTGAGCTTGATTGCCCTCGTCGGCCCGCTCGATTATCTCCTCATCAATCGACTCTTCGGAAAACCGCTACTCGGTTGGTTGACATTTCCGCTTATCGCTATCGGTATGTCGGCATTCTTGGTCCTGCAAGCCCGTCCGATTGCTGGCAGTTCGGACAAAGATCGCATGCCGATAAATCGTGTCGAATTTGTCGATATTGATTCGCAGAGTCAGCAGGGTGAATCGTTGGCGTGGTCCGTACTCTATTCGCATGATGCTCGACGCTTGAATCTTTCCAGTGTGCCAGGAGAATCACTCGATCAGTTGTCAACAAACGTCTCCTCGATTTTGACCTCGCCGTTTGGGTTTCCCGGGCGTTCGTTCGGCTCGATCCAAGTGACAGGCGAAAATGCACGGTTGCCAACTTACCAGGTCGAGTTCAATGCCGAAGACTCCAGCACACTAGGTTCGCCCGAGCGGGGTTTGAACAGCAACATGATTGCGATGCCGTTGGCACCTCGCAGTAGTAAATCGATCGCCAGTCGAACGAAATTTCAACCGAACGTATCGAACGAGCTTGTCATGTATCGCCGCGGCGGTAGTGAACTACTGCAAGGTGAACTCGTCAATCCGCTTGGTGTTGACTTGCTAAACGGCATGCTGGTCTATCGCAACTGGGCCTATCTTTTGCCTACTCGGTTCCCAGCGGGCGGGCGCATCGAATCCATCGAATCGCTGCGGCAAAAGAATTTTCGGCGGCAATTGTCGCGGCAAAGAGCCCTCGAAAGTTCGACAGAAACTCAACTTTGGGACGCCACCATGTTCGATGACCCTGGACGGGTTGCCGAAATGATGATGTTCCACGATGTCGTCGGTGCCGATCGCTACACGACCCTTCGTAGCGAAGTCTTGTCTTCACTCGATTTCAGTTCCTTGTTGACCGGTGAACGCTGCCTCTTGATCGGCAGATTGGCCCAGCCGTTCACGCAGCTTCAATCGCTCGAGCCAAATCCTGAAGCCAAAGCCGATCCAGTGACCGAGTTAGAAGCACAGAATCTGACATTATTGCGGTTGGTTATTCCCGTTGAACACAAGAGATTTTCCTACTAGGCTTTGTCCGAAAAGGGGTCTGACCCTCACCAGACAAGCCGAAAACTATTCACAAAACGAATGTCCTCCAAAGGGTCAGACCCCTTTTCGGACAAAGCCTAATGAAGCGATGGTTCCCAGTGATCAAGACGGTTGACTTAACAAAGAAGTACGGCGACGCGTTTGCCATCAAAGGTATCGATTTGGATCTTGATGCCGGCGACCTTTTCGGTTTTATCGGCCCCAACGGTGCTGGCAAGACAACGACGATGCGCATCATTGCGACCCTACTCGAACCGTCGTGGGGTGAAGCCTACGTGTGCGGCCATAGCGTGCACACGCACCCAAAAGAGATTCGCCGCTTGGTCGGCTACATGCCCGATTTCTTTGGCGTCTACGACGACATGACAGTGGTCGAGTACTTGGAATTTTTTGCCGCCGCGTATCGCGTTCACGGCAAGAAACGGCGTGACCGAGTCGATGAAATGCTCGACGTCGTCGACCTGGATTTCAAACGCGATGCATTCGCTAATACGCTATCACGCGGGCAAACTCAGCGGCTAGGCCTGGCGCGAACACTGCTTCATGATCCGCAGGTCTTGCTGCTCGATGAGCCCCTGTCGGGATTGGACCCGCGAGCACGGATCGAGATGCGAAACCTGCTTCGCAAACTCGGCGAAATGGGAAAAACGATTATCGTTAGCAGTCATATCCTGCCCGAATTAGCCGACGTTTGTAACAAGGTCGGTATTATCGACTGCGGGGAACTGAAACAGAACGCTAAAGTGACCGAGATCATCAAGATGGTACGCGAACATACCGTTCTGGTGATCCAAACGGTCCAAAGAGAGCAACTCGAAATGGTCGCGAAGTTACTGGAAGGACATGAAAAGGTGCAAGGCACGGAACCAGGTGACGATTCGATTCGAGTGATCCTAAAACCAACGGTGGAAGACTACAGCGACCTAGCCAAGCTGCTGATTGAAGGCGGCATCGATTTGAGGCGTTTTAGCGAAGAGCAACTCGATCTCGAATCTGCCTTCATGGCGCTAACACGAGGAACAAGCAACCGGATGTGATGCACCACTCGAAGGCACTATGTCATTCGAGATACAATTGAAACCGGGTGCTCACTTGGAACCTCTGCCGATGGTTGACGAAAACGGATGAGCTCGGATGGCTTGTTCGTGAGTTCGCCCGACCCTCGATCGGTTCGGCCTCTTCGCGAGCATGACGTCGCGGTTCAAATTGCAATTCAGGGCCCCAACCCCCACAGCCACCGAAACAGGAGCGTTCAATACGCCAAGCAAAACGACCTCTACGATCTAGGAAATCATTGTCGAGAGTGCGTTCGGCACCCTTCCCGTTCAAAGGCCCATTTTTTTTGACCTTGCCACCTCGTCGCCCAATGCCGAGGTCTTGCGGACCAAACGCCTCACGACGTGTCCCCAGTGCTTTGCCACAATTTTACTTTAGGGGTTCGGAGAACCGGAGGGCTTGCGGGCTGTCGATTTAATCGGTTTGACTCGACTGATTGTTTAACGCCAAGCTATAGGCGACCGCTTATGGAAAAGCTGACGCTTTCGGCTAAGCGTTAAACGATTAAATCGACAGCCCGCTTGCGTCTTCCCGCTAATTATGTTTGCGGCTCGACCAAGAAGATTCTTTTCAATCGGGTTGAAACCAAGCGTGAACAGTACCAAATCGGTACCAAGACGATTAAGATGGGCGAAACAAACTCACTCACCCCACATCGTTCTGGGCGGCGTGCACTGCACTTGGATCCGGTCGATAGACAATTGATGTTTTCATTTAGAGGGGGTTAGTGGTTCAAAATCGATGTTAAACACCCCGCAGAATTGCCTAGAGAGGATGACATAAATGACGCTGCTGAAACTTGGACTCAACGCTGGTTCCCGCTTCCAGTTTGCTCTGTTGACCTGTTGCTTGATTGTGGCTCCCGCCTCGCTTTGCTTGAGCGACGAACCGATGAAGGAATCCGCGTTTGGAAAGTCGCTGGTTGCCGGAAAATTCATTTTGCCGGCCAAGGACGGCTGGTGGAATTGGGGAATGGCTCCCATCTACGACGAGCAAGGTCGGCTACATATCTTCAATTCATCGATTCCTTACAAAGGCGAGAATGGGATGGGATATTGGCGTTCGAAAAGCATTATCAATCACTACGTTGCGGATTCCATCGAGGGTCCTTACAAGTTGATTGGCACGCCGTTCTCCAGTGACCAGCGGACTTACCACAATCCACAGATTTCTAAAGTCGGTGACACTTACGTGCTCGTGTTCTTGTGGAAATCGGTGGAACGAGGCAGCCTGCAGTCGATCGGGATGGCGACGGCCGAATCGTTGGATGGGCCTTGGACGGAAAACCCAAACAACCCCATCATTAAACCGACTGCAGGAACCCCCAACGCCGCCCATGCCTCCAACCCTACTTTCCTGGTAGACCGGGATGGCAAATTCAGGATCTATTACAAATCCATGTCAAAGGGCTCCGCGTTCAGGGAAATCTCCGTGGCCATTGCGGATCAGCTCGAAGGCCCCTATGTCGATCATCCTGAAAATCCGCTAATCAGCTACAAGGAACTCAAGCGTGACATCGAGGATCCGTATGCCTTCTTTTACCAAGATACGTATTACATGATCTTGGAAGATCGCACAGACGTTGCCGGTGCTCTCAGCGGCAGTCCTTCGCCGAATTCAAGCCCAGGTGGAAATCGCCCCGGACTCTTGTTCAAGTCCAAGGATGGCATTCACTGGGATCGTCCCGAGCTCAGTTACAACACGGATGCGAAATATTTCGGTAAAAAACTTTCTCGCTCCGAACGCCCCCATATCCTTTGGAAGGACGGCAAACCGGAATATCTGTTTTTGGCGAATCACGGCAGTCACGAGGCCGGGTACTATCTGAAAATTGAAGGCTGGGAACCCGAATGATTCGGAAACGGGCCATCGATCACTTCTCGACCGACGTCGCATTGTTTTCAGGCCGGAGGCCGATAGATACATCCTCGCGGGTGTGTCGCCCTCCGGGCTAGTGATTCGGTTGTGATCCACTACGCCTGAGTCATTCTGGTTGGTTCCAAATGCCCCAGACAGAGTTGCCCACAGCTTTACTCGGCTTTACTCGCCGGGAAGGACACTCGGGGTCTGCTCAACCATATTCATGGTGCCATCTTCATTAAATGTGACCTTGTCGAAACAGATCGACCGGTTTGCTTTCCTTCCGCCGGAAAGGTCAGCGTTGTGATAAAACAGGTACCACTGTCCTTTGTATTCCACCACCGACCCATGCGTGGTCAAGGCGCTGGTTTTCTCGAGGAACACGCCCTTGCTCTCCCAGGGCCCCAATGGACTACTGCTCATGGCATAATTCATCTGGTGACCACCGGGTGTGCTGTCCGGATAGATCAGGTAGTAAATCCCGTTGCGTTTAAACACGAAGGGTCCTTCACGGTGGCCCTTGAGTTCGGTCTGCAGAACCATTTCCCCTTCGATTTCCATCATATTGTCTTTGAGCTTGGCTGCGTACGTTTTCGCACCTACCACCGCATAGAGATAGACCTGGCCGTCATCATCGATAAACACGTTGGGATCGCAGAAGGTATTGCCGCCTTTCACAAACCCCTGCACCTTAAAATCAGAAGCTGGTTTTTTGCTGGTTGCGACACCAATCTCCCACTCTTTTTCAACATTGTGATGAGGGAAATAGAAGTAGTAGAGACCATCTTTGTAGACGCAGTCCGGAGCCCACATGGCACCTGGTCCTCCGCTCCAAGGCACATCACGTGAATGAAGAATCTCGCCGTGATCCTTCCATGTGATCATGTCATCGGTGGAAAAGACGTGGTAGCCATCCATGGCTCGATAACCTTTTCCCTTGATGTCGGTTGAGGGATAGACATACAGGCGACCGTCCTCCCAGACACGGGCCGTCGGGTCGGCGGTAAACATGTGCTTGACGAACGGGTTGGAGGTTCGCTCCTGTGCCTGCAACGCGGGGGCGGTTGAAAGAATGAACGCGCTTAAAAATAGGATGGTTTGTTTCACAGATTTTCTCGTCATACTGCTCGAATGAATGGTCTAGACGTTTCTTTAATAACGCCGTGTAGGTGGACAGATAGGGAACTTGATTTCCATCGACTTCAATTCCATCGACTTCAATTCCATCGACAGGTAGGATTATATCACCCGAAGTGGCCGAGGTCACGTTTTAAAATTCATTATCACTCGGACGATAAGTTTTAAACGTTTTAGCTCGGCTAACGGAGTTGCCTAACACCGAGGCTTTTTACCCAATCGGGATCGTAGCTTCCCAAACGCTCCTTTTTTTCGATATTTTGCAGTGACTCGAAAAGGCCTCGAAAACGCTCGATACGATCACCGACGACGTGAGTGGCAAAATCGCCCCAGCGGGAATCATATTGATGGGAGCGAATCGTCAACGAATGCTCGTTCATCGACTCATGCGGTTGGGCACTCTCGGTTTGCTCGAGCAATTCGTTGCACCACGCATCGATGGCAACCGCTGATGCTCCCATCGCAACGAGCTTTACAGCATCGTCCGGTGAGATCTCTCCTGGGACCACCCATAACGGAATCGCTTCGCCACCGCACTGATCAAGTAATTGACGAGTTCGGCAAAGGATCTCGGCGAGTTGCAACCCCTCAACGGAAAGCTCATCCAGGCGAAGAATCAAACCGTCTGGTTTTGCGTTGACCAGGGCTGGCAATTCTTCATCGATTCGATACGGCCCGACGGAGAGAAAGATTGCTGCGGAAGGAGCCAAATTGCGGAGTTGGCTGATTTTGTTGGTCAGATGCTCCATCGAGACGACGTCCGGTGGAAAGGATGCCGCCGGAATCCATCCACCTCCAGCAACCGGTGCAGTCGTCGGAGTTGCTTCCCAACGCTGGATTTGGGCAGGGCTGTAGGCAAACCGCCCCGAGAAATCTCGTGCCACAACGATTCTCAAATCGATGATGGAAGCGTCATCAAAATCAGCGACCGAAAAACCGTAGCGCTCGTTGCGATAGGGGACCAGACGCCCATAGCGTCGTTTCGTCTTCGCTTCAGCATCGACCATCCGCCCCGCATGAAAGATGGAATCACGACTTGGGACTGAGACGTCACTTCGTAAACAAGAAACCAGCACATCCATTTCAGCAACCGCGACGGCCAAAAAGTCCGCCTGTTCCACGGTCACTTGATACCAAGCCGGATCATACCAAAACAGCGGAAGCGGTAAGCAGACGTCGCTACCGAGATCACGTTTGATCGAAACGGAATTCGGATCATCCGAGGGAACGAACCACGACGTATTGATCGAGGGGGGCAAGAATTGCAGCGGTGCAAGTCGATGTTTCATACGTCTATTTATAGCTTAGATCATGGCGATTGGTAACACCTGTTTTAACCGCCGGTTTAACCGCCGTCGTGCCGATTGATGAACCTGAGGGGACCCCCTAAGATGATCATTCACCATTTCAACCTGCGACAACAATGAGAATCGATCATGACAACCGATCCCAATAGATGGCAATCGCTTCACGATAATCGGCTGATGGCGTTGATTGAAGTCGTTACCGCAGCGGGCCAGCACACGTTGACCCATTTTCGAAAAAGTGGATTGAAGGTCGATGCGAAACAAGACGATTCACCCGTGACGATCGCGGACCGCGAAACGGAACAACTTGTCCGAAAAATGTTGGCGGATCGGTTCCCCAGCGATACGCTGCAAGGGGAAGAGTTTGCAGAACAAGCCGGCGATAGTCCCTATCGCTGGGTTGTCGACCCGATCGATGGAACGAAATCCTTTGTCTGCGGCGTCCCTCTATACTCGACGCTTTTGGCGCTCGAATATGAAGGCACTCCTGTCGGCGGAGCGATCTACATCCCCGCCCTTGGCGAATTGATCGTCGCGGCCGCCGGTCATGGATGCTGGTATCGGACCGGGTCGGAGACAGCATGGTCGAAGGCATCCGTGTCCTCGACAAGCGATCTATCCAAAGCCGTCTTTGTGACGAGCCAAGTCGATTCGTTCGCAGCGATCGGCTCACCCTCGGCCTACGAGCGACTCGAACAAGAGGCTTGGGTAACGCGGAGCTGGGGGGATGGTTACGGGTACCTGTTGGTCGCCACGGGACGAGCCGATTTGATGGTCGACCCCATCTGCAATCCGTGGGACGTCGCACCGATGCTGCCGATCTTGGCGGAAGCGGGTGGACGATTTAGTGATTGGCAAGGTGATACGACCGTTCGCGGCGGCAACGGTGTGGGCACCAACGGCCACCTACACGACGCGGTCCTACGTCGGCTAGAGTCCGAGTGATTTTCGACACTCGCACGATCAAGAGGGGCTGGTGCTCCTCAGGCAACATGGAGGCCCAATATCAAGAATGAGACCGTCATCTTTTGGCTTCCATTTCTTACCTTCTTCAAGTCCGCACGGTTAAATTGTCGCAGGGGCCTCAAAAAGGTTAACATTGGCCCTCTTACGCACTCGGCTCGGATTGACAAAGTGGGGTGCAGTTTTGACACTAGCGGTTGACCAAGAATGAGAATAGGGTTGACGGTCGTGGATCTTGTGAAAGATCGCCATCCGCCCGGATCTTTCACAAGATCCACACCCCGATGATTCAACGGCCACTGAGCTCTTTTCCAATATCAATGAAGAAATGGAACAACCATGAAAAGCGGCGACCCGAGTCCGATCGAAGACTTAATGCTCTTGATTGAAACGAAACGTCATTCTCCCTCGGATACGCTTGATGTCGTGTCGTCGGCCGCGCGTTGGCTGAAGTCGGCTTTAAAGGGAGCTGAAATTGATTTCCAATATTCCTCATGTGATGTTGACTACTATGGTTTTTCATCTTTTACGATCACTCGAATCTACGAAGGTCAGCGAGTGGTGCTAAACTTGAAAATTGCCGAGATCCGCTCGTC
Source organism: Novipirellula aureliae (assembly GCF_007860185.1). Classification (NCBI taxonomy): domain Bacteria; kingdom Pseudomonadati; phylum Planctomycetota; class Planctomycetia; order Pirellulales; family Pirellulaceae; genus Novipirellula; species Novipirellula aureliae. The sequence continues at coordinate 139,798 of NZ_SJPY01000008.1, read as the reverse complement.
TCCCTATGTTTTTGCCGAAGTCCATGCTGGCGATCAACCCTCCCAATTGCAATTTCCGTTTTTTGGCAATATTCGCTCCGACGACGACCGTGATTTGCTGCTGCACTACACGGCTGATTTTATTCTGAGCACGACACCCGCTTAGTTTTCGACTTTTCCGATTATTCGGGTCATGACGATTCTTGGAGCCGCCGATATTTAACTGATGAGCGTCTGCGCGAACTTGTAGCCGTTCACTCAGGGAAATATCGCATGGAAGAGCCGCTTTTGCTTGGTGGCTCCGCTTTAGGAGGATCCGATGATTCGTCAATTTTCGCTAAGTCGGTCAACCGCAACACTTTTCGTTCTTATTCTGCTTGCCCGACTTGCGATTCCGATTGCAGCAACAGCTCAGTCGCAACCCGTTGTGACGGCATTGGCTCACGATTCGGTTTCCAGCCGTACGATTCGGCTTGAGCCGATCGATGGTTTGACAGCGCCGGTCGTCGTCACGGCTGCTGCATCGGACCCCCGCGGGGAATGGTTGGCGGTCGCCGGTGACGATCATGCGATTCGTATCCTCGATGTTACCACGCTGCGAGTCATGCACACACTCAAGGGCCATCGCGACATGATTCGCACGTTGGCATTTAACTCGGCCGGGACGTCGCTCGTTTCTGCGGGTAACGATGGACAATTGATTGTTTGGGATCGGGCTCGCGATTTTGAAATGATTCAACAGATGAAGGATACTCCGGCGCTAGCCTGTGTTTGCTTTGCACCGGGAATTCCCGAAATGGCTGCGGTTGGTTTTGATCGAAAGGTGTATATCTTGGGCCGTCCTACGGATCAAACACCAAAGTTTTCCTGTGATTGTAACGACCTGCGTGCGGTCGCTTATCGAGACGATCGAAAAGTGATTGCAGTGGGCGGACGTAGTGGTGATTTGCATTTGTTTGACCCGATCACAGGCCGCTTGATGATTGACAAGCATTTACACGACGGCCGCATTCGTGATATTGCCTTTCACCGAGATGCCAACTCGGTCGTCACCGTTGGCGAAGATGGTAAAGTGATCGTGTTGGATACCGAGACACATAAAGTGCTTCAGCAGTTGCAAGTAACCAGCGGACGTTTGTTTGCGGTCGCCGTGATTGACAGCCAACATGTTGCGGTTGCCGGTTCGGACAATACGATCCGTATTGTCAACACGGACGAAGGATCGATTAGCCACACGCTCGAAGGCCATGTCGGATCGATCTCAACTTTGACAGCGACTGCTGGAATGCTATTTTCAGGCGGCTTCGACGCTACCCTGCGGCGTTGGAGTATCCATGAATGGAACCGCTCGGAACGCCGAATCGCCGAAGGCGACGTTCGTATCGATCGCTAGTAACTGACAACGCAAGACTACTCTCCCAAAGGATCGGGTGTCCACCAAACCGGGGATGCCTATTCCAACCAAGCGCACACGGAGGTGCCTCGGGTGTTCTGGAAAACGAAACGAAATCGACGCAGCGTCAAAACGAGTCCCAAGCACGTCAAACGTCGGATCATGGCGACCGAACGGTTGGAGATGCGGCGTTTGTTTGCTGCGGATCCGATTCACGTCGGCGTTGTTTACATCGAGACCGATTACTTGGAATCCGATCAAGATGTCGGTGGTGACTCGAAGGGCGACCGTTTCATCTTGTCGTTCACCGGCGGTGCTGCAGGAACGGAGCTAACCGAACTTCGCATCAACACCGACAAATTCGGTGACGGCATTTCAATCGGCGACCCGCTCTTCGATACCATCGACGGTGGTCGAGGGAAAGATCAAGCCCAGCCATTCAAAGTCGTAAAAGTCCAATCAGCCGATGGACAGGATATCGACGTCGTGGCATCGGTCGAAGATGGCGGTCAAGAGTTGGTGCTGAAATTGTCCGGCTTCCGCAGTGGCGATCGTATCGAGTTTACGATCGATGTCGATGAAGTGCTGCGGGTGACGGACGATCTCGATTTGTTCAATAGCCGACTCGACGTGATCACGTCTGGCCAAGAGTTTCAAGATTCCATTCTGGAAGCAACCTTCAATGCACCCCACTACGAAACCTCGCATGCCGATTCGATTTTCCTAAACGATTATGGCGACCCGGCCAGTAGTCACCAACTCAATTTGCCAGCCGATGAAGGTCCGGGGACCGACAGTTTGCCGAACCGAACGGCCGCCGCAATCGGTGTGACGACTCAAGTGCCCAAGCCGATTTCCATCTCCGGTCAAGTTTGGCTCGACAACAACTTAAACCAGACGCGAGATACCGAGGAGATGCCGCTTGCGAATGTGGAAATAGCCCTTTGGCAATTCGATTCGTCTGTCAACCGCTACGTCGATACGGGACATCGAGCCGCGACGAACGCCAATGGCGAGTACCTGTTTGCAAAAACGCTTGGCTTGGCACCCGGCAAATACCGTATCGTGGAAACCCAACCCGAGGGTCTGTATAGCGTTGCCGCGATTCCTGGGTCGGTCGATGGAGTGCAATCGGGACTCGTGGAAACGGTCGATCGGATCAGCGATATTTCGATCCCGCTGGGCGATACCGATGCGATTCGCTATGACTTCGCCGAAGCAAATGCGGCGGCGATCTCAGGGTTCGTCTATCGCGATGACAATCTCAATGGCCAACGTGAGACGACGGAAACGGGGATCGCCGGCGTGCGAGTGCGTTTGGTTCCGATCAATACGATCGCCCCGCAGTCGGCCATCACGGTCACCACCTCAGCGGACGGTTCCTATCGGTTTGATGGATTGGCACCAGGATCCTACGAAGTGATCGAAGTGGACCAACCCGACTATCTCAACGATGGTGCGGATTCCGCCGGGACGATCGACGGACGCGTCGTCGGACGCGCCGATAACCCCGGTGATGCCATTCGTGACGTTCATTTGGTCGGAGCCGATTCGGGGATCGAATACAATTTTGGCGAAACTCCTTTCGGTTCGATCTCGGGTTACGTCTATCTACTCGCACCCGGTCAAGATTGTAATGGCATCCGAGAAGCCAACGGTAACCAGCCATTGGCGGGCGTGAAGGTCGTTTTGCAAGACGATCTTGGTGTCACCATCTCGGAGACGACAACCACCGCGGAGGGAAGCTACCAATTCAACGATGTGCCGATCGGCAATTACCGGATCGTCGAATACACCCCGGCCGGTTTGCTCGATGGCAAATCGCATGTCGGTCGCATCGACGGGGTCTTGGCGGGAACCAGCATTGATGGCGGACTGATTCGCGAAATCACGATGACCGCTGCCGGTATGGGGGTCGAATACAACTTCTGCGAAATCGCACCAGCGGCAATCAGCGGTTTTGTCTATCACGATCAATCCAATGATGGGATGAAGGGTACCGGTGAACAAGCGATTCCAGGCACGACCGTGTCATTGGTCGATGAGTCCGGGACCGTGGTCGCATCGACCAAGACGGATGCGAATGGGCACTATGAATTCAAGGATATCGTCCCCGGCAACTATCGATTGGTTGAATCGCAGCCTGCAAACTATTTCGATGGCAAAGACACGCCAGGGACAATTCGCGGGTCTGAAAATGGACGCATTGGAGCCGACGGTGATTCGTTAATCGACATCGCACTCAAGCAAGGTGACGTTGGTGTCAATTACAACTTTGGTGAGCTGGTCGGCGCATCACTATCGGGCCGAGTCCATGTCGACATGGATAACGATTGCACTTATGACGCTGGAGAGCCGACGCTAGAGGGCATCGAGGTCCGCTTGTTCAACAAAGACGGTGACGAGGTCGCCCGCACAACAACCGATGCCGAAGGCATGTATCACTTTACGAATATCGAGCCTGGCGAATACAGTGTGGTCGAAGGTACGGTCGATGGCTACTTCGAAGGCACGTCCAAAGCAGGTTCAGCAGGCGGCCAAGCCGATCCGCCCAATCGAATCGGAAAGATCAACTTGGCGTCGGCGGAAGTGGCGGTTGATTACGACTTCTGTGAAAAACCGCCTGCGGAAATTCGTGGCGTTGTCTTTGCCGATCAAGACCAGGATTGCACATTCGATTCAGGCGAAATGGGGATCGCCAATGTTGTCGTCGAATTGTATGACGATAGTGGAAACCTTGTCGCCTCGACTCGTACCGATGCAAACGGTAAATACCAATTCACGTTCTTACCCGCTGGCCACTACACCGTCCGGGAACTCCAGCCGGTTGGATGGCTGCAAGGTGGACAAATAGCGGGCAGTCACGGCGGTGATACGTCGGTACAAGACACGATATCCGCAATCCCGATCGGCTTCGGCGACCGTCTGACCGATTACAACTTCTGTGAAGTCGAACCTGGGTCGATCGCAGGCGTCGTTTATGTGGATACCGATGCCGACTGCGTTCGTGATCCCGACGAAGCGCCTCTCGAAGGGGTGCGAATCGACTTGAAGGATGCTTCGGGAGCGATCATCGCACAAACGCAAACCGATGCCAACGGCCATTACTCGTTCGGCAATTTGATGCCGGGTGAGTACGAGATTGCTGAACATCAACCCGATGGCTATTTCCAAGGCGGTCAAATGGTCGGCAGCGGCGGCGGACGTGTTCTTGGCGATGACCGTTTGGGAACCACTCTGCTCGCCGGAGCCCATTTCACCGATTACGACTTCTGCGAAATCCCGCCCGGCTCGATCGCTGGAACCGTCTACGTCGATCACGATGCCGATAACCAGTATGATTCCGAAGAACCGCCGATCGCTGGCGTGACGATCGAACTTCGTAACCCCAGCGGACAAACGATCGCGACGACGAAGACCGATTCACAGGGGAACTATCGCTTTGAAGGACTCGCACCGGGCGACTATCAAATTTTCGAGCAACAACCGACGGGCTACTACCAAGGTGGCCAATCGGTCGGCACCGGTGGCGGACGAATCGTCGAGAATGACTTGTTGGCGATGACACTCAAACCGGGTCGTCACGAGACCGAGTACAACTTCGGTGAATTGCCACCCGGTTCGATTTCTGGATCGGTGCATGTCGATAAGGATGCGGATTGCATGATCGATCCCGATGAACCGCCGATCGCAGGGGTGACGATTGAGCTGCGTGATGACAGTGGTCGCTTGATTAGTCAAACCCAGACCGATTCAAATGGCCGCTATCGATTCGCAAACCTGCCGCCGGGACGATATCATATCATCGAATTGCAACCGGTCGGATACTTCCAAGGAGCTCAACATATCGGCAGCGGTGGGGGCGAAGTGATCGAAGACGATCATCTGGCTCTCAGCCTATCCGCTGGCAACGACGTGGTCGACTACAATTTCTGCGAGTTGGAACCGTCAAGCATCTCCGGTTCGGTGTGGAGCGAGACGGATTTGGATTTCCAATACAACTCGGGTGATGTGGTGATTTCTGGGGTCACCATCGAATTGATGGATGAAAACGGGAACGTCTTAGCCACCACGAAGACCGATTCGCTCGGTAATTACGAATTCAAGAACTTGGCGCCGGGCATCTATTCGGTTCGCGAAGCGCAGCCTTCGGGGTTGTTTCACGGCAGCCAATTGCCAGGATCTGCGGGCGGCAGTGTCGGCGGGGATGACTTGTTGGTCGGAATCCGGCTCGTGGGTGGGACAACGGCCATCGACTACGACTTCCCCGAGATCCCACCCGCGACGATCTCGGGATACGTGTTCCAGGACGGCGACGCGATTTCGGCATCCAAGCCACCTGCGGCAGAGGATTTACGTGATTACAAAGATGGTATTCTCAAGCCTAATGATGTGCGGATCGGAAACGTTACGCTGGAGCTGAGAAACGTTCTTGGGCAACCGTTTGAATCAGAGCGGGCACTGCCAGGAATCTATGCGGATGCTGTGATTCGAATCACGACCGATGCCAATGGTTACTACGAGTTCACCGGCCTTCGTCCGGGAACATATCATGTCTACCAAATTCAACCGGAGGACTACATTGACGGGCTTGATACGCCGGGGTCAACGGGCGGTTTGGCTGTCAACAAAGCAGACGCGCTCTCGGAAGATGGACGCATCATGATTCAGACCTTGGCATTGAGCGAGGCGACGCACCCGAGAGATGACGCGATTTTGAACATCACGCTAGTAGCAGGCGGAATCAGTCAAGACAATAATTTTAGTGAGATCTTGGTTCGCGAAGTCCAGATCCCTCGTTTACCCGAACCGGTCCAAGAAGAGGTTCGTGTTTTCGCACCGATTGAAACCTTCGCCCGACCTGAGCTATTGGTTTCCTACGCGGAAATCGATCCACTTCGTGCTCCGCTATTAGCCGATGATGAATGGGCGGTGTCGTGGCACCTCAGCGTGATCAATGGCGGCTTCCCACGCGGAAATCAACTAGGTGCTGAGCAGGTCCATTCGGTTGTTCGCGGCGTTAACGCGACGACGATGAAGGAAAACTGGAGTGAAGGTGAACATCGAATTGGCCGATGGATCATTGTCAATTCAGATGGCAAATTGATGGAAATCGCCGATGTGATGACGCTCGGTGAAGAAGATGCCATCGCCTTGACCGGCGACTTTGACGGAAATGGATCAGACGAAGCGGCGATCTTCGTCAACGGCAATTGGTTCATCGACATCAATGGCAACGGACGCTGGGACCAAGGCGATTTGTGGATCAAGCTTGGTACCGAATTGGATCGACCCGTCGTCGGCGATTGGGACGGCGATGGCAAAGATGACATCGGGATTTTTGGCCGTCGCTGGCAACGGGACGCCCAGCGGATCAAGCGAGACCCAGGCCTGCCCGATCCAGAAAACACTCGCAGGCGGCAATTGTCGGCCGAGGAACTGGCTCGACATCACGAAGACCGTGGTGAGGATCGCCAACGACTGCTGCGACGAGGCAGCCAAGGGGCACTGCGAGCCGATGCCGTCGACCATGTGTTCCAATATGGCGAGCAAGTCGATACGCCAATCGTCGGCGATTGGAACGGGGATGGGATCGATCAGATCGGAATCGTTCGCGGCAGCCTGTGGATTCTCGACAGTGATGGTGACGGACGGATCACGCCGAAAGACGAGCAGACCAGCTTTGGCCGCTCGACGGACGAAGCGATCGTCGGTGACTTTAACGGGGACGGTATCGACGAGATTGCAGTGGTCCGAGGTGACGTTTGGATTATCGACAGCGATGGAGACCGCAAACTGACCGCGAACGATCGCCGTATCATTGTTCCGAGGACGGGCTCGGATAGTCAACCGATCGTCGGCGACTTCGACGGTGACGGCAAAGACGACCCAGGCTACTACGACGAAGACGCGGCCTAGACGTCGCGTTGTGGTTGTAGGCGGTTGCAAACCGCAGTGGAGAAGAACATCTCGATCAAAAACTGCGGAAGTTCTGTTTCCTGACGCCCGAAACAGCAAGTTTTGAGCCCCTCAGACCCAGCGCACGCCAATCCTGCCTATAATGGGCCGCTCACGCTTACCTCTTTCTCGCCATGGAAACTCTTTCCCATGAAACGATTTTGCCTGCGAACACCTTTTTGGGTATTGGCCACGACTCTGCTTGTCACCTGTTTCCTTCTAGGTATGAAGCTTGCTGACCCGCCTGGTCAACAAATGCAGACGTTTGCAAACGCGTTCCTGGAAACGCTTAGCGAAGAACAAATCGCTCAAACCACCGTTGCCTATGAATCGTCCGAGCGGACCGATTGGCACTTCATCCCGATGAAGACACGCAAAGGCTTGCCGCTGATGGAGATGAACACGGCTCAGCGGACAGCGGCGCTTCGGTTATTGAGGTCCGCACTTAGCGAAGCAGGCTACCGTAAGGCTAGCCAAATCATGCTGCTCGAAGACGTGCTTCGTCAACTCGAAGGCCCAAATAGTGAATCGAGAAGGAATCGGCAAAAGTACTATGTGACCCTTTTTGGAACGCCGGATTCGGTAGAGCCTTGGGGACTTAGCTTTGAAGGACACCACTTGTCACTCAACTTCAGCTGTCGAGACGGGAAGTTGGTTGACAGTAGCCCTCAATTTTTTGCGTCCAACCCAGCGACGATTATGAGCGACGTCGAAGGGCCACTCGGAAAGGGAACGCGAGTCCTTCGACGCGAAGAGGATTTGGCTTTTGAGCTCATCAACAGCTTTGATGAAACTCAGAAATCAGCGGCGATCATTGCCGATGACGCACCGCGAGACATTCGTTTTGGCGGACTTGCACAAGCCAAAGTGGGTCCACCCGAGGGTCTTCGTTTTGGTAGGTTGACGAAAGATCAAGCGAAACGACTCAAACAGATTGTAAGCGTCTATACCGATGCGGTGCCCGAACAGATTGCAAAGGCTCGGCGAGATGCAATCAACACGAGCGGTTGGGACAACATCTATTTCGCATGGGCGGGAGCGACAAAGCCAGGAATCGGCCACTACTACCGAATCCAAGGAGACGAGTTTCTAATTGAATTCGTCAACACCCAGCCTGATTCTGCAGGCAATCCGGCCAACCATATCCACTGCGTCTATCGAGACTTGACCGGCGATTTCGGTTTGCCAAACTCGTGAGATTGGTGCCTCTTTGACCCCTTCAAAACAGACGCGTGCAGCAGCAGGATCATAGGTGTGGTGACGCCGTCATTTCAATAGCGGGATGCACCGTTGGTCGCATGAGGTTACACCTCACGGGCGAAAACGGGGTTCCAACGGATTCGCCATCCGGCTTGGGTGGCATCCGCGTCTTCCAACGAAGGAATGGGAACCTCGTCGACGTCGGATGAATTGCCAGGCGAATCCAGTTTTAACGATGACTCGTCATCATCCTCGTTATCATCCTCGCCGCTACGTCCATAATTGCTATCGCCATATTCGCTAGTTGGCGGGCTGATTTCAGCACCCTTTAGCCGAGTGCTAGGCTCGTCATCGAAGGCGGGTTTGGGCGGCGACGATACGGAATGGTCTTCGTCGCTCGAATCTTCGGGCTGCGACACCGAAGGGGCTTCGATAATCACTCTTGAACTCGAGACGATGTCGGATGAGCTTGACGGTACCGAAAACGACGAATAACCGTTCACGATCGCTGGGCTAAACGGATCGTAATACGATAAAGGAACTCGTTGGACCACCTGCTTGGGTACCATGATCGTTTCGGTGTAAGGCACGTACTTCTTGGTTGTCACAGGCCGACGCACCTTTCGCGTAACCGCTTCTTGTTCATAGTACTGAACTTGAACTGGTTCGCGGCGAGTCTCATAAACCATTCGCGTGGTTTGCACGGGAACTTTGCGGACCTGCTCTTCGGTCACCCAACGTTGTTGCTGGACAGGCACTTTGCGAGTCGATGTCTCCGTTACAGGACGCTGCGTCACATAGGGCACCTTTCGCACTTCAGTCGTAGGAACCATGCGAGTCGTTTGGATGGGAACATTTTGTATCACCGTTTCGGTTTGCATACGGTTGACTTGAACGGGAACCGTTTGCGTCACCACTTCCGTTTGCATCTTTTGGACTTGCACCGGTACCTGGACTTGATTGACTTCAGGAACGTAGCTGGTTTGAGCAATCTGTTGTTGGATGTAATTGGGCCGATAGGCAAGTTGGGTTTGAACCGTTGGCGGAGTGACTTGAGGCGTCACGGCGTAGGCACCACGAACGCGGGCGAATAAGCCCAAGGGGCCAGGCACTGCGTAAGCGTTCGGTACGTACTGAGCTTGATACTGAAGCTGCCCCGGCTTAACGACTTGCTGCGCAACGTAGCCACCCGCGTCAACGGTTTGATTTTGGTAGGTCGTGACGGGACGCATCGAGGTGTACTGTTGCGTTTGGTACTGCGTTTCGATGACAGGACGTTGCACGGTATATTGTTGTTGGCGATACTCGGTTTCAACGACAGGTCGTTGCACCTGATATTGTTGTTGCCGATATTCGGTTTCCACCACCGGTTTGTAGGTCGTGATACGTTCTTCACGCTCTGCCGTTTCGGTGACGTAACGAGTATTGGTGACGGTCTCGTCACGGTACGACGTCTCGACGATCGGCTTCCAAACGGTATAGCGTTCTTCACGGTAAGAGGTTTCGGTAACTGGACGAGCAACCTTGTATTCTCTTTCCTCGGTACGCGTTTTCAAAACGGGGCGATAGCTGGTCACCTCCTCTTCAACATAAGACGTTTCGTACGTCAGACGCAGACGCTCGACCGTTTGCGGCTCCATAACCGTTTCGCATTGCAAACGGTACGTTGGTTCAAAACAGCATGCATCTTGTGCGACAACCTGAATACTTGGCAGCAAGGCAATACTAGCGATTGCAGCGGAGCCGAGTAGTATTGTGAACCGACGGCGTTTCACTTGACCAATACGTTGACGCCGCGACATTACAAAGGAAGATTCTTCCAATTCACGTTCTGTTGGTTGATGATTCATCTTGCTACTCGACTTTTCTAGGCTTTGTCCGAAAAGGGTTCTGACCCCTTGGAAAACAATCGTTTTTCCCCATAGTGCTCGGCTTGTCTGGAGAGGGTCAGACCCCTTTTCGGACAAACCCCAGTACCAAGGAAACTTCCAAAGGGACGGATGGATTCACTTTATCGCGCACCACTCAACAGGAAAGCGAAGAGATCCGCAGTTCTTAGAGTACGCGGCCTCCAGAAAAAGAGTAGAGGAAACCTAAAAAAAAACAGTTTTTTAGGCGGAGCTGGTCCTTCTATTTTGTCCAACCCTCCCGAACTGTCCATCCTCCAGTGCAAGCGTTGTCTTTTGTAGCCGAGTCTCTCCGAGACTCGTGGATCCCAGCGTCTCGGAGAGACGCTGCTACTCGTGAAATCCAGCCGTAGCCGAGTCTCTCCGAGACTCGTGGACCCCGGCGTCTCGGAGAGACGCCGCTACTCGTGAAATCCAGCCGTAGCCGAGTCTCTCCGAGACTCGTGGAACCCAGCGTCTCGGAGAGACGCTGCTACTCGTGAAATCCAGCCGTAGCCGAGTCTCTCCGAGACTCGTGGACCCCAGCGTCTCGGAGAGACGCTGCTACGCGTGAAATCCAGCCGTAGCCGAGTCTCTCCGAGACTCGTGGACCCCAGCGTCTCGGAGAGACGCTGCTACTCGTGGAATCCAGTAGTAGCCGAGTCTCTCCGAGACTCGTGGACCCCGGCGTCTCGGAGAGACGCCGCTACTCGTGAAATCCAGCAGTAGCCGAGTCTCTCCGAGACTCGTGAAATCCAGCGTCTCGGAGAGACGCTGCTACTCGTGAAATCCAGCCGTAGCCGAGTCTCTCCGAGACTCGTGAAATCCAGCGTCTCGGAGAGACGCTGCTACTCGTGAAGTCCAGTAGTAGCCGAGTCTCTCCGAGACTCGTGAAATCCAGCGTCTCGGAGAGACGCTGCTACTCGTGGAATCCAGCAGGTCGTGGTGGACGAGTCTACGAGTCCCTGACTCCACAGCGGTCCAAAAGGACTCGTTGCCTCGTCCAGTCCCCTATAACGAGACCTTGACGCACCCCTAGTACCGGCGAACTCGGGCGATGAGGGTTGCACCGATTGTTCCGAGAACGATATTGCCGATCCAAACGCCGTAGGGAGGGATGGCGGCATCCTTGGCCTGCTCGAGACCGAAGATGAATAGCGGATAGTAGGTCAGCAGAATGGGCAGAAAACAGAGCCCGAACGTGGTCCAGTAATCACTTGTCCGGGCGATCATCGCTAGAGGAGCACCGACGAGAACGAAGAAAAAGCAACTAAAGCCTTCAGCCCAGCGGCGCCAGGGCTCGGTGTGAAGCCGAGTGAGACGTTTTTTGCTGTGAGCTAATTTCGCTTCAATTCCCTGCCCGGCGGGCCCCGCGATCGCTTCGCTGCGAGACATGAGGATGGAAAAGCCTACATGAGCGGCCAATTGGCCCGCGGCAGCATGGGTTCGCGCGTCTTGCTGCAGACGCTCGGTCATGATAATCCGTAGCGGCAGCGAACTGGGGCTTCGATCAGCAGGGTCTTTGTCAATCATCGCTTGGCCGAGCGGGATTTTGTACTCAATCTCGCCGGGCACAATCCCTTGAATTCCACGCCCCGTCTCGATTTGACTGTCGACGACTTGCAAGACCAGTTGGTATGTGGCGGGGTCGAGACTCAATTGACCCGTTTTTGCTGTCAATTTCATGGGGCCATCATTGCCATGATTGAGCACCGACACCGTGGGTTGGATGAGCGTTTTGCCTTGGACATCGCGGACGTGTATCGAAAAGCCATGATCCGACGTATACGAGTGCTGTGCTCGCAAAACTCGATAGGCGATATCCTCCACCGACATCAAGACGACGCGGTTGATCCCCGGTTTGCCCCAGGAAACGGCCAGGTCTGAAACGCAAACCGATATCGGGCTCAACAGGACCGCAAAGATCAAAGCGGGTTGAAGCATTTTGAGTGGGGAGATTCCCGACGCTTTGACCGTCGACACCTCACCGTCCGCAGCCATCCGCCCATAGACGCAGCAAACGGAGAACAATGCGGTGGCTGGAAACGAGAATTGAAGAGCGATTGGCAGCACATAAGGCAACAGTTGGACGACCGCCATGATGCCCAAGCCACGTCGCAACAATTCGCGACCGACCCCAATCATCAAAATCAACATCGTCATCGCGATGAGCGCGACGATAAAGATCTTGAAGATCTCCAGTAGGATGTATCGAGTCAGGCGGGTGGGCATTCGTATTTTCAAGCGATAATAAGCAGCGGTCTTTTCCAGCCACCTCTTTAGCAGAAATTTTCTAACGATGGGTAGTCTGAAAATCGAATCTCCCGCCCTTTAGTCGCCCTGACTAAAAATCCCCCCGGCTGGCGTCGCCATGACATTTCCCCCCAGTCGACCATACAGCTGTTTTGCGAAACGATTGGAGTGCACAAGGCGACCCACACATGGTGTTGTGCATGACTGCCAGACAGCCGATGGCACACCACCATTTCGAGGGGCATTCGGACGAGGGCTCTTGGAGGGGATACCCCCAATTTTCGCTAAATTACGATTTTTCAGGTGTGCCAGGGATGGGGTTTGGTCATAACAAGATATAGGGGGGCGTCATCCCCATGCAGAGTGCTCTGGAGGTCAATTTGGAATGTTTGCTAGCTACCAACCTCCCACACTTGACGGATCGTCGCACTGCCCAATTTTGTATTGCTTACAACCACCCCTGCTGGGTATAATGGAAGAGTGTTCACTACCCGGCTTTGGGCTCGTAGTGCGTGGTAAGCATTTGAACTGTCCAATTTAATAAGAAACGGAAGAAAAGATGAAAAAGTTATTAGTCGTCGACGATCACGAAGTCATTCGTCATGGTGTCCGAGTACTTCTAGAGGATACCGACATGGAAATTGTCGGTGAAGCCAGCACTGCGGCCGATGCGCTTAGCAAAGTAAAATCACTCTCTCCGGATGCCGTACTATTGGACATTCGCATGGAAGGTGGCGATGGCCTCAACGCGCTTGGTCGTATCAAGCTCGATTATCCCGATTTGCCAATCGTCCTATATTCCGCTTACGACAACCCAACATACATCGCTCGGGCGGTTGCGTTGGGTGCATCGGGTTACGTTCTCAAATCGGCCACGCGAGAGCGGTTGATCGAGGCTCTCGGTCTGGCATTGGCAGGCGAATCGGCTTGGACTCGCGAAGAGCTTCGGCGTGTAACGGGTGCCTTGGCTACTCCCCGCTTGAGCGCTGACATCGAAGTTCCGCTCACCCAGCGTGAAAGTGAAGTTTTGCGTCAGATGGCACTCGGTTTGACCAACAAAGAGATCGCCAAGATGCTCGGGATCAGTTACGAAACGGTGAAGGAGCATGTCCAGCACATTTTGCGAAAGATAGGCGTGAGCGATCGAACGCAAGCCGCCGTGTGGGCCGTTCGGAAAAACTTGGTTTAGAAGATGCGGTGGTCTTCGCGAAAGTTGTCAAGACTTTCGCTTTCCGGCGTAGACGTGACCCTTCGCGTCTTGTCGCTGCCTGTCTGCTAAATAATACCAACGTCCCAAGCAACTTTGTCGCAAGGGATGGAATTTGGCTTAAACCAAGTGTCGTTTGAGGCTATAATTCGCTTTGAGTTCGATTTGGTTCACCCCCACCCCACGCCCCCCCTATCTTAGAAGGATAAAGTTGATGCCCACCCATTGTCAGACTTCGCGCCGCCAGTTTCTACAGGCGATGGCAGCCAGCACGGCGGCTAGCTGTGTTTATTCATCTTCCGAGAGCGTTTTTGCTGAGACATCGCCCAACGAGCGCCCCGTGTTTGCAACGATCGGGCTTCGCAATCAAGGCAGGCTGATCACAGGCAAGACTTTCAAATTTGCAGACTTCGCAGCCTTTGCGGATGTCGATTCGAAGGTGCTCGCTGAAAATGTTGAGGTAGCTCAGAAACGACAGGGCAAGAAGCCTGACGCCTACAAAGACTACCGAAAGGTTTTGGATCGCAAAGAGATCGATGCGGTCATGATCGCGACCCCCGATCATTGGCATACCAAGGTCGCGGTGGAAGCAATGTATGCGGGAAAAGACGTCTACTGCGAGAAGCCTTTGACCCTAACGATCGATGAAGGCAAGTTGATCGAAAAGGTGGTGAAGGAAACAGGAAGAGTCTTCCAAGTTGGTACGATGCAGCGAACCGAGAACCGCCAGCGGTTTTTACAAGCCATCGCAATGGTTCGAGCTGGACGAATCGGTACCGTCAAACGAGTGACATGCGGCATCGACAGTTTTGCTGCGTCTCCAGTCATCCCAGCGATCACGCCTCCCCAAGAACTCGATTGGGATTTCTGGCTCGGCCCAGCACCCAAGGTGCCCTATCGCGCATTACCTGAAATGCGGAAAGGCTATGGCGGCGGCGTGCCGCTCTATAGCAACTGCCATTATGCGTTCCGAAATTGGCATGAGTACTCAGGTGGAAAGCTGACCGACTGGGGCGCACACCACGTTGATATCGCCTGCTGGGCACTTGGTATCGGCGATAGCGGTCCGAGCAAAATTCGCCCCGTGAAGTACAAGTTGCCCGTTGAGTACAAGGATGGTTATCCGCTGGTTGACGATCAATACAACATCGCGACGGACTACGAGATTCATGCCGACATGCCGGACGGTGTTGAGTTGGTGATCCAAAGCGAGGGGGACAATGGTATTCTCTTCGAGGGCACCGAGGGTCGGTTCTTTGTCAATCGCGGCAGGATTGTTGGCAAGCCCATCGAAGATCTTGCGGACAATCCGCTGCCCGACGGAGCCATTGAAGAGGTCTACGGCGGCAAGGTTAGCGAGAATCACTCTGCCAATTTCATTGAAGCGATGAAAACGCGAGAGCAGCCGATTTCGGATGTTTGGTCGCACAATCGAATGTTGGAGATTTGTCACTTGTCGAATATCTCGATGCGATTAGGCCGCGAGCTCAATTGGGATCCCGCCAAACGAGAGATCGTCGGCGACGCCGAAGCCAACGCCTTTCTCTCACGCGAAAATCGCAAGGGCTTCGAGATCAACATGTAAAGCAGGCCTTCGTCCCGCGTAGGACCGCATCCATTAGCCCCATACGCATCAACTTAAGCCGAACGCCCTTGATTCCCCTCCCGGCGAAGAGGTCGTGCCGCTTTTAAACGATTGTTTTACAAGCGTTTACGCTTGGTGTACCTCCCCCGACGCCGCCGGGGGAGAGGTCGAGGGACGCCCTCAAGGCGTTCGCGAGGGAGGGGCCGGTGCGGCACTTGCACGAAGCAGATCGCGTAAGCCCCCCTCCCGAACGAGGCTTACGCCCGTTCAACCTCCCCCAAGCTTCGCTTGAGGGAGGTTGTATATTGTTAGCCCGGATTATTCATTAGCCGTTTTGGCGATAGCGGGCTGTCGATTTAATCGGTTTGACTCGACTTATTGTTTAACGCCAAGCCGTAGGCGACCGCTTACGGAAAAGCTGACGCCTTCGGCTAAGCGTTAAACGATTAAATCAGCAGGCCGATAGCCACGGCTGCGTGATTTGTCGTGTGAACCGTGGCTAACGGCCTGTCGATTTAATCGGTTTGACTCGACTTATTGTTTAACGCCAAGCCATAGGCGACCGCTTATGGAAAAGCTGGCGCCTTCGGCTAAGCGTTAAACGATTAAATCGACAGCCCGATAGCCACGGCTGCGTGATTTGTCGTGTGAACCGTGGCTAACGGCCTGCTGATTTAATCGGTTTGACTCGACTGATTGTTTAACGCCAAGCCATAGGCGACCGCTTATGGAAAAGCTGGCGCCTTCGGCTAAGCGTTAAACGATTAAATCGACAGCCCGATAGCCACGGCTGCGTGATTTGTCGTGTGAACCGTGGCTAACGGCCTGTCGATTTAATCGGTTTGACTCGACTTATTGTTTAACGCCAAGCCATAGGCGACCGCTTATGGGAAAGCTGACGCCTTCGGCTAAGCGTTAAACGATTAAATCGACAGGCCGCTAACGGCAAAACGGCTAATACGCAGACTGTTTTTCGAGCAATGAACGTAAACGCTTTAAGGCGTAGACGTTAGCAAAACAATTTGCAAGCCCATGAATCATCCGGGTTAGCGAGCTTTCCGGGGAGAGCCTTTCAGATTGAAAACCTGTCCTACGGGTTTGGACTTCTTCTTGCGAAAATCGGGGCGACATTGCGTCGCTCGCTGCCTACGTTACGCTACTTCTTCTTGCGAAGATCGGGACGGCGGCGTTTGTTTGGGCGTTCAATCTTCGGTTCAGGCTTGTTGATCTGCTCACGAATCCGATCGGCAAACGACAACTTCTTTTTCTCCGTTGGCGTGGCCGTGCCATCGACGACGTCCAAATCAAAATGTTTCTTGGCGGGCAACGTCTTCTTCACCAACACTCGCTCGCAAATCCCCCACAAACTGCTGGTGATAAAGTACAAGCACAATCCAGCTGGGACGCGAAAGAAGAACAGTCCCATCATCAACGTCATGATGTTCATCATCTTTTGCGTCATAGCCGTTTGCTCATCCGTCGCAGGCGGCATGAACAACTTTTGTTGAAGCAAGAATAAACCGACCACGATCACCGGCAGGATGTTGAAATAGGGACCAAGCCAACCCGTGCCTCGACCACTGAGGTATTCCCACATCCAATCACCCCAGTAGGCCAGCATGTCGGGGCCAGCCAAGTTGGACGCCCAATTGGTAAACGACGAAAACGTCTTTTGACGAAGTTCGATATCGACCGACAAAGCTCGATACAAACCGATAAAAATCGGCAATTGAAAAAACATCGGCAAGCAGCCAGCCAGGGGATTGAAGCCGACGCGAGTTTGCAACTCTCGTTGGGCTTTCAAGCGGGCTTCCATGTCGTCTTTGTACTTCTCCGAGATCTTTTTCAGCTCGGGTGCTAGCTCTTGCATTCGCTGAGCATTGATGGCGGCTTTGCGACTGAGTGGGAACATCGCCGCACGCACAATCACGGTTAACAAGATAATGGCGATCGCATAATTGCCGATCAATCCGCCGAGTATGTGGAGCATGCCTGCCAAAAAGACGGCAAAGGGAGCAAACCAGCCAAAATAGATCGTATCGTCGAGACCATATTGGCCAACCACTTCGGGGTCTTTCGGCCCCGCGAACAGTCGCAATTCTTGGCGAATCGCTTGGCCAGGCTCGAGGGAGGCAATTTCGCTATTAAGATAGAACGAAACGTTGACGGCTCGTTCTTTGTGTCTTTCAATCTGATCAGGAACCGCGACCAACTCGGCGGTTGCCCGGCGATAGGAATTCAAGAACTCGTCGCCCGCCGGCGGTAAATAGGCCGCGACGAAGTACTGAGCATCCACCCCGATAAATCTCAGTGCCTGAGCGTCCTGGCCCGTGTCGGGTGCAAAGATCGATTGGTCGGCATCGGCAGGCGTTTTACGCGCTTGTTTGAGGAGACCATAGCCACTCAAAAATTGTCGGCCATCGGCGACGTTCTTGTAGACAACGTCACGAGCGGCGGCACCGCCCCAGTTAGGGCTGATTTTGTTGCTATACCACCATCCTTCCAGGGTCAATCCATTGGGACCGTTCAATCGATAGGCCAAATCTTGAGTCTTTTCGCCACGGTTGCGGACTTCCAAATCCATGTCGATCACGTAGCTGGCCTTGGGTAGTCGATACGAGCGAACCAGTTCGATCGCTTCGCCGCCCGCTTTGGCCAATTCTTCGGCAGTCAGATTCAACTCAAAGGTGATCTGGTCCGATACCTCATCGCTGTTCTCCTCGTCAATCGGGTGATCGTCAGTCGGGCGATCGACAATCGACCAAACCATTTTGGCTGGATCGGCGATACCGGCGATCGAATCCTTGCCCACTTCGATCTTTTTGCGATTGATCTGGGAAAGCGTCATCAGGCATGACAATTGTGAAACGTTGCCCTTGATCTGATCGACACCCCCGTCATCCGCCAAACGGATCATGTCAAGCGGATGTTCGCTAAGCGTTGCCGTTAAAGTGGAGCGTTGGCTGCCTCGAGTGACATCGACTTCGACCGTGTCGCCAGGCTTGGTTTTGTTCAGTGCTGCGTCGATATCTTCGCGAAAGCGAATTGGTTTCCCAGCAACCGAAGTGATGACATCGCCGACTTCGATGCCCGCCAACTGGCCGGGGGTACCTGGGCCGACGACGTTCACGCGGACGCCTTCGAGATCAGCTGTCGAATCGGTCGTCGAATCGAGCAGATTGTTATTTAGAGGAGAGCCAGCGAAGTAGCCCAAGTAGCCACTACGGACATCGACGCGGCGATATTTCAAACGGTTCGAGTCTGGCTCTCGTTCGGTAAGTTCGACGCGTTCGACCCCACCACCGCGACTATTGAGCGTGACGAGCATGCGATAACCACTGGCGGGGTCCATCGACCCAAGCGTCGTCCACTGGGCGGTTTCGGTTCGCTCCACACTTTTAGTCGGAGCCGTTTCCTTCGCAGCGTCGGACGTGGCCGCAACCTCCGGATCTTCGCTCTCGACGCCGATTTCAGCTGAGGGCTCGACTTCCGCGTCGGCGACTTGCGCATCGTCACCGACCTCCGCGACCGCGTTCGGCTTTGGCTGAGGTTGCTCGGGCAAAAGCATCGACCGCAGCGTGAAATAGACGAAAAAGAACGCCGTCGATGTGATGATGAAAGTAAGAAGACGCCGTTCCACAGTGATTCCAGCAAATAGAGGGAGAAAGCGAGGTCATGGTTTCGAGTTTAAAACGCGTGATTTAAACGCGTGTTCAAAGCTCAGGGCCCAAACAAAAGGCAATTCGGGCGTGTCATTGTGACAACGATCACGCTTCTCGGGAAGGGGAAAAGGAATTTGCCGTTACTCATTCCCTTTTCCGGTGCTATTTCTTACAACATGAAGGCTGAAGTCTGCTCGGTTTTCCACTGCTTTCCTCGTTCCGGTTTTGATCCATGCGCCGTATTGGCACGCTCGACAACGAAAATTTGGCTCGCCGCTTCGGCGATTTCTTGGTAACCCAATCGATCGACGCCACCGTCGAAAAAGCTGCAGGGGCCGGCCAAGGCGAGGTCTCAGAATCATTGGGGTGGGAGATCTGGATCCGAGAGGAAAAGGATGTCGATCAGGCTCGCGAGGCGATTCGAGAATTCGAATTGAACCCGAATGATCAACGCTACCAAGTCAGCGAAGAGGCTCAAACGCTGCGGAACCAGCGAGTGGCCCAAGAGCATCGTCGACAACAGGAGATGAAAAAGCTGCAGCGTTCGATGCCCAAATCGCGTTCGGGTGGCTCCAACATGCAAACCTTGGGCGTTCCAGGGAAACAGGAAAAGATCCCGGTCGTGATCGCCGTGATTGTCCTTTCCGCACTTGCTAGCTTTGGAACGGACTTCGGAAGGCCTCGCAATACGGCCATGGTCAGCGGTTTTTGGACCGAGGCGGAACTGTATTTGGGGATGTCCTTCGTGGACCAAACGGATCCCGATTACATCGAATCGGGCAATACCGAATCGAGCCGAGATTCGTTTGCTTCGATTCGCAAAGGGCAAGTATGGCGATTGGTGACGCCGATGTTCTTGCATGGTGATACGATGCATCTGCTTTTTAATATGATTTGGATCTTCGTCCTCGGCTCAGCGATCGAGCGTTTGCAAGGCTCCGTATTTCTGGCGGTGCTACTGATCGTGACACAAATCGCCGGGATGATGCTGCAAGTGATGCTGCCGGGGGTCGAATCGCTGCCGCCGTTCTTGAGCGCTTTAGCAGGGAGTCCGTTTGCGATTGGAGCCTCAGGAGCGGTGTATGGGTTGTTTGGTTATCTCTGGATTCGCCCAACGCTGGATCCCGGTTACCCGATCCATATGGCTCCGATGAACGTGCTACTGATGTTGGGGTGGTTGGTTTTCTGTATGACAGGGATGTTCGGCAACATTGCCAACGGTGCTCACTTGGGCGGCTTGCTTGCCGGTATTGCGGTTGCCTATTTCGTCTCACCACGTCGACTGTAAAGATAAGACGATCGTAATGGTCGGGCCGCCAACCGAAACGAATCTCTTTTTTGCTCCTCGATGCTTCCGATGAACTCAAACAGATTACCTATGGAGGGGTATCGCCAAACTGTTTTTTCAAGGAATAGAAACCATGCCAATCGCCTATGAAGAGGCTGATTGCGGCATTCTGCCAACAATCAACCCAAAACGCGGATTTCGTTTTTTAAGCCGTCGATTTAAGGTCGGTTCTTGGTCGCTCGCAGCTCTTTTGGCGATCTCCAGCCAAAACGCCGTGCTCGGCCAAGCACCGTGTAATTGCGGTCCCGGTTCTCAATACCCCGGATCATCACAGTATCAAAGTGGCCCGTATCAAGGGTCCGTTCAATACGGTGGTGGCCAATACGGTGGTGGCCAATACGGTGTGAGCAATCAAGCAGCGAGTCAGTATTACTCGCAGCCTGGTTATGGCCAATCAGGTCAGTACTACGGTCAAGGCCCAGCCCCGAACCAGAACTACATGCAAGCACCTGGCCAAGCACCTGGTCAGGTCCGTGCGACTGGGCCGATGCAAGCTCCACAAGTTGCACAACCAAACGCTAGAGCTTCAACCCAGGGACGGTCAGCCGCTGGCGTCCAATCATCCTCCTCGGATAACGGTTCGGATAACACCGCCGCAGCGAACCAATCCCAGTGGTCAGGCTCTGCGAACGGTGCGGTCAGCGAAGGCTACGTCGGCCCGCTGCCGAGCGGGGGAAATTGGCAAGGACCTTCATCTTGGTCAGCAAACCAAGGGGTTGTCGAAAGCCAGGTCGTCGATGGCGGTGCTGTTTACAGAGGCCCGATGATGGGTGGCCAGGCATATGGCGGCACAATCAACGAAGGCATTATCAATGGCGGACCGGTCTACGCGGGTCCGATAGGTGGTGGATACCTAGGTGGCTCCGCTTACGGCGGTGGTGGTTATGGGCAAGCCGTTGCCTGTGCCCCCGTAGCGTGCGCACCGGCTCCACAGCCGCTTGGGCTCTATGGAGGTTTTGACTTCCTGTTCATTCGACCTCACTTTGACAATAACGTCGCCATCGTGATCGACCCGCCTTCGGGCAATACACTGCAAACGTACGATTATGACTACGAGTTCAGCCCGCGTGCCTACCTTGGGTGGCAGGACCAGTGCAGTGGCTTTGGATTCCGATTCGGTTTCTGGAACTTCGACGCGGACGCTGGCCCCTACTCGGCAACTTCAAACGCTTTTTTCGAGCCCGTCTTCGTGAGCGTCCAAGGAGCATCAGGCAACTTGTTCCGAGCGGCGACGGCGGAATTCGATGCGGGTGGCGGCAGTCAGACGTTGACGGCTCAGCATGAATTGGAGTTGCAGGTCTATGACTTCGAGATGACGCAGGCCTTCAATGCCAGAGGATGGAACTTCCTCGGCGGCGTCGGTATTCGATTCGCCGATATCGACCAGCTTATGTACGCTAAAGCGACCCGCGATGGCGATGGCTTAACCATGGCAGAGGTTTCGAATGACTTAAGCGTCGAAGGTGTCGGCCCGACGGCATCGATGCAAGTCTTCCGCCCGCTTGGCAATTCTCGCTTCTCCGCCTTCGGTGGACTGCGTGGTTCGCTATTGCTCGCTGATACGAACCAGTCGATCTACAACGGTTATTATGGCAACTGGGATAACGATGCGGGTCCCGATGGTATTCCAGGCAATGGTGACGACGTCGTAACTCCCGATACCTACGGAACGCTCACCGATCGCGCGGATCAAAGAGAAGTGATCACGAACTTCGAACTTCAACTCGGTGTTCAATATCAACTGCCGATCACTTCCCGTTGCGATTTGGTTCTGCGATCGGCTTACGAAACGCAGACTTGGTTCGATGTCGGCGGTCCCGTCGATTCGCACAGCACGCTTAGCTTTGACGGCATCTCGTTCATGGCTGGTTTGATGTTCTAGGCTTAACGCCTCGCAACCCTATGCAATTGCCCGGCGCGGCAAATACACGGCTTGGTGAGCTTTCGAAATTCAATCGAAAGAGCGCCAAGCCGTGTTTTTTTGCGCTATCACGAATGAATGGAACACTTTTCGCGAATCGCCACCAATCCTAGGCCGGATGATTCATGGGCTTGGAAATTGTTTTGCTAACGTCTACGCCTTCAAGCGTTTACGTTCATTGCTCGAAAAACAGTCTGCGTATTAGCCGTTTTGGCGTTAGTGGGCTGTCGATTTAATCGTTTAACGCTTAGCCGAAGGCGTCAGCTTTTCCATAAGCGGTCGCCTATGGCTTGGCGTTAAATAATAAGTCGAGTCAAACCGATTAAATCGACAGCCCGTTAGCCACGGTTCACACGACAAATCACGCAGCCGTGGCTATCGGCCTGCTGATTTAATCGTTTAACGCTTAGCCGAAGGCGTCAGCTTTTTCATAAGCGGTCGCCTATGGCTTGGCGTTAAACAATAAGTCGAGTCAAACCGATTAAATCAGCAGGCCGCTATCCCCAAAACGGCTAATGAATCATCCGGGCTAGCAAAAATCGTACTCGTAACTCATTGAAAGGGTACGCGTCCTCGGACGACGAGCACGAGTACGAGTACGAGTACGAGTGCCGCCGAGATACGAGTGCCGCCGAGATACGAGTACCGCCGAGATACGAGTGCCGCCGAGAGCTGAGCAGGAGTACGAAAATGCAGTCTTTTCGGACGTTTCCCTGCAATCGCCGGCGGTGTTTACCGAGAAGTGTCGAAAAACATACGGTTAAACATCTTCAACGCCGAGCGGAACCGGGACAGTCATTCTCTGCCTTCCAATCCAATCGGCAGCCCCAAGATGGCTATGAACCTAAATGGGCTCAAGGGCTTCTGCATAGCCGCCAAAGATCCGCATTGCCATTCGTAGAATCAGAAAGACCAGTACCACGATGACAGACAACCAAATCAGTCCTGTTGCGATTGCCGATATCGTACTGACGGCCGACTTGGCTTTCTCGTCATATTCCGCTGCCAATCGGTCGATCGATTCCGCATCGGTTCCCGAAATCTCGGAAATTTCAACCTGCGTCAAAAATTCCTCGGGGAACAAATTGGTCGCTTTCAGGCCGCCCGACAACGTTGCTCCACCGAGTATCGCATCTCTCGCCAAATCCGACCCGCCTCGGTAGTAATCGCTATCGGTGCTGTCGAGAGCCAAGTCGATGGAGCGAATCGGATCCAAACCCGCGTCGAGGGCCAGCGACAAGGTCCAACAAAATCGCGATAGCGTGATCGTTTGTAAGGCGGGACCAACCACGGGAATCAAGTAGAGAATCGGGATGATATTTTGAACGCCCCCCAGATTTCGAAAGAAGGCCCAAATCATGCCGCCAATGATCACAAAAAAAATGCCAACGTATGCCCACAATTGGAGGACGCCCGACGTACCACGCAATCCAAACCCGAGCGTATCGAACATTTCGCCACCGGTCGGAGGGGTGAGCACACCGAGTAGCCAAATCAGCAGCGAGATCGCCATCAGTCCGCCAAACGCTTGCAGTCCCGGCCACGCCAGCGACGTTAAGAATTTTCGCTTTAACATCAACCGATGTTGATATAGATTTGCCAAGGCCAAGAGCGATCGTTCGAGTCGTCCGGTCGCTTCGCCAACGCGAGTCATTGCGATCAACAAGGGGGGAAAGAACGGATGCTCAGCTTTCATCGATTTGCTGAGCAGTTGCCCATCCTTGGCACCGTCCCGCAACGCCAGCATGGCGCTGCGTTGGCGTGGCGACCCGTAGCCCGCCTCACTCTTGAGTAACACCAACAAATCCGCGCCTGCTTTGATTCCCGTGCCAAAGCGGTAACAGAACCCCTGAGCAGCCGATAGCTTCATTCGACGAGAAAACACTTAAGTACAAGCCTTGTATTGCGATTTAGTCGCGAATGCGACGACAGGTAATAGCCCCAGACGCCCGACCGGAGAATCGGAACAAGCGACGCGTGGGATTCGCGAGTGACGTCGATTGTATTAATGCGGCTTTTACCTCCACCTGAGTCAACATTTTAACCACCTCCACTGAGCGAAGTTTGGGGGGAGCGAAGTTTGGGGGGAGGTCAAACGCGGCGCCCGAGCCGCCGTTCGGGAGGGGGGCCTGCACGACACGGTTCACGAAAGCACGCTGCGGGCCCCCTCCCTGGGCCCCCTCTCTCGCGAACGCCTTAAGGGCGTCGCTCGACCTCCCCCAAACTTCGTTTGAGGGAAGTGGTTTCGCTCAGTAACACAATCGGCGTTCCACGCGTCTAGTGTAGGCGAAATGACGGGGTTATGCAGCTTGACGGATCTTTTTTTCTGCATTGTGTTTTTCTGGAGACAATGCAATCGCTTGGCGGTATTCCGCGAGTGCTTCTTCCAATTGGCGAAGCTGCTCAGCGGCGGTTTGAGATAAGTCAACAAAAATTATCTTTTGTTTGCCAATCATGCACCACGTCGGCTGCTCGCCGTCGAGGTACTCACTCCGCAATTGAAAACCAATTTTCTTGACTTCGGAAGAAAGTCGTCGAAGTCGTTCGACCACATTCGCTTCCATTTTCTCGGAAGTGTGATTCTTGAGAGTGCGAATCGATCGTGTGGGCACAAGATCTCTCCGATTCAGGGTTAAAGAAACTATTCAATTGTCACATTTTGCCAAGCTTGGTGTTACAGGTTCACTCAATCGACCGTCTGGCAAACTATGCGGGAGCGATTATCCAGGGTGTAGCAGATGAAACGAATTCGACGATAGATCAAGTAGTCCTTGGCGACTTTGTTCTTCACGCCTTCAATTGTCCTTTCAACGAAAAACCTATGTCACCGCAATCAGCTCCATCGCCCCACGATCCTGTCCAAGCCGATGCCCAAGCCGAAATTCAGTACTTACGTGCTGAACTTCGAAAAATGCAGTCGTTGGCCACTTTAGGGGAGCTGATGGGGACCGCCACTCACGAGTTCAACAATGTCTTGATGACGATTTTGAACTACGCCAAATTGGGAATTCGCAACCGAGATGATGCCAGCCGTGATAAGGCGCTCGACAAAATTCTGTCGGCAACCGAGCGAGCGGCAAAAATCACAGGCACCATTCTGGCTCAAGCTCGCAATCGTAGTGAATCGCTTGAGCCCACCGATCTCCGATCGATCATCACGGATTCGCTGGTTCTCTTAGAACGCGAACTACGTAAGTATCGAATCACGGTGGAAACCGACTTTGCCAATCAAACCCCCGCCGCGATCGCCAGCGGGAATCAAATTCAACGGGTGGTTCTGAACCTCTTGATCAATTCGCGACAAGCGATGCCTGAGGGTGGAACGATTCTTATCAAGCTGAGCGAATCGAAGGACAAGGAATGGGTCGAGCTAAGTGTTCGCGACAGCGGCGCGGGGATCCCGAAAGACAAATTGCCACACATTTTCGACGCGTTCTACACGACCAAAAGTGGACCGGATGATTCAGGCAAAGGCGGCACGGGATTGGGATTGGCTGCGTGCAAAGAGATCATCGATGCTCACCACGGCCGCATTCGAGTGGAGAGCACCGTCGGACGAGGAACCGCATTCGTTATTCGCCTGCCGATCGCCAAAGAGCAACAAGCCGCCGCGTAGGACGCGCGTTGTTGCGTTGTTTCACCGCCGGGGCAACCTCGAATGGACCGTGGGATCGCTTCTGCCGGGCTTGCCCCAAAGGGCGTGGATTGAAGAAAAACGGGGTGAATTTCAGAGGGGTGTTTTCCCTGCTTCCGCCCGGCTTGTCCGGGCGGAGCAACAGGTGGCAGCTACCATGACTGCAAAACCCCACACTCGCCCCACCCCCACAAATCGCCTCCGGCGATTCGTGGAGGTGGGGCGAATTTCTTTCGGCCGTGCGGTTTGTAGCCGCCACTTGTTTCCTCCACCGAGACAAGCTCGACGGAAGGATCTTTCACGTTTCAGAATTCCTTCAGTCCACGCCATCCGGGCTTGTCCCGGGTTCAAAGCAACAACGGATAGCTGCCATGAATGGCCTCCGCCACTTTATTGCGGTGACGCCGCGTGGACAGAAGGCTCGACTCCCAACGCCTGTAGCTTCGGCTCGATTGCCTTCGCCCATCGTGCGTAACCCTCTTTACTAAGATGCAAGTAGTCGGGCATCACTTCGTCGCTGATCGTTCCGTCGGCTTCGAGGAAAATGGAGCCGATGTCCATATAGTGGATGTGTTTGCCATCGGCATAGCGTTTTATTTCGTTGTTAATTTCATTGTTATTCTTTCGCAAAACGTCCGACGGATTTTTTCCTCGCGGGAAAATGCCGAGCAGAAGTACTTTGGTATCAGGTCGGCTCTCTCTCAATAGATCGAGGATTCGCTTGACACCTGCGGCAACCTCGGTCGGGTCCTGCTGCAAATGTCCCGTGTTATTGGTTCCAATCATAACGACAGCAACTTTGGGTTGCATCTTGCCAAGATTGCCGTGCTGTAAACGCCAAATCACATGTTCCGTTCGGTCGCCGCTAATCCCCAAGTTGATCGCATGGCGATCCGCATAGAATTCTTTCCAGATGGCGTCGCCGGCTCCTTCCCAACCTTGCGTGATCGAATCGCCGATGAATGCCAAATCGAAGTTGCCCTTTCGAGCCTTTTGGGTGATCGCAGCATCACGTGCACGCCAATGGGGCACATCCAACCGCGACGCAGGGATCGCGGCCGTATTTACTTGATACAACTGATGAATTTTGTGGTACTGCCTCTTCAGACCAGAAAAAGTTTCAGAGTAGGCAAGGTCTTGATGAACGCTCTTGAGTTCCTTTGGATCCTTCTTCAGATCAAATAAGTTCCATTCCCGATTTCGGGGAAAGAACATCAACTTATAACGCTCGGTACGAATTCCATCATGAATCGGAACATTGTGCGAGGCACCGTTTTCATAATAGGCATAGTAGATCGCATCACGCCAATCGTCGGTCGCCTTCCCTTTATTTTTCAGAATCGGAACCAAGCTACGCCCTTGAATCTCTTCCGGCACCGGCGCACCGGCGACCTCCAAGAACGTTGGTGCATAATCAATATTTTGTATCATTGCCGTCGACTCGATGCCTGGCTCGACGACACCTGGCCAACGAATGAGGAACGGCATTTTGAGTGATTCTTCGAACATCCAACGTTTGTCGTACCAGCCGTGTTCGCCAAGATAGAATCCTTGATCGGAGCTATAGATGACGATCGTATCATCTGCTAACTTCGATTCATCCAAATAGTCAAGCACACTACCAACGCTATCGTCAACGGCTTGAATGCATCGCAAATAGTCTTTGATGTATCGCTGGTACTTCCATCGCAAGACATCTTTGTCGCTCAATTCGCCAGCCTTCATTCGCTCAATGAATGCTTGGTTTTCCGGTTCGTAGGCGGCATCCCACTGAGCTTTTTGTTCGCTGTTCATTCGCCGGTACTCACCGTTTGCGAGCCCAGATGCAAAATACTTGGGGAATGGATTCTCCCCTTTTTGTTTTGCATCCCAACCCCAAAAGAAATGGTCTTTCAGTGTCATTTCGTTTTGTTTTAGCAGCTCGCTCCGCCCAGAATAGTCATCGAACAGTGTGTCGGGTTCGGGAATGTCGACACCTTTGTACAACGAGAAGTATCGCGATGGGGGTGACCAATTACGATGCGGTGCTTTGTGCTGACACATTAACACAAACGGCTTGTCGGGATCCCGCTGCTCCTTTAGCCACTGCAATGCCCGATCGGTGATGATGTCAGTTACATAACCGGGGTAAGCCTTGCGAGTTCGATCCATTTGGATGAAATCTGGATTGTAGTAGCTGCCTTGGCCAGGCAAAATTTCCCAATGGTCAAAACCGACCGGGTCTGTAGTGAGATGCCATTTTCCAATGATCGCGGTTTGGTAACCAACCTGTTGTAACAGTTTCGGAAACGTCGTTTGCGAACCATCGAAGCGGTCGCTGTTGCGAAGAAATCCGTTGAGATAACTGTGTTTGCCTGTCAAAATGCACGCTCGCGAAGGCCCGCAAATCGAGTTCGCACAAAACGAGTGACGGAATACCGCTCCTTCCTTCGCGATTCGATCCAAGTTCGGCGTCTGGTTGATCTTCGATCCATACGCACCGATCGCTTGGGGTGCATGGTCATCGGAAAAGATGAACAAGATGTTCGGCTGCTTGGCAACCGCGTCGGCGCCACCGCTGCAGAGACAAACAAGCAGAATGCCGATAGAGAAAATGGATGATTTCATGAGATGATCCTGAAGGGGGGGCGGAGGCTGGGTCAAGTCGTTTTCTTTGTAAACGATGCCGACCCAGGATCTGTTGGCTATTTTATCACATTTGCGACGAGGAGCTACGCAGTGTAACGACTTGTCGGGTAAAATAAAATTGTCCAATACGCGCTCCATTCGTAATCCCCTCGATTGTCGCTCCACCCGCGAAGTGTCATTCGGAAATCTTTATTTCTCCGACAAGGGATCACGTAGTGCTTGCTTCGCAAGAAGATGGCATTGACGACAGATCGGATCGAGCCTGCACCAGTTCCACGCTCGGATGTCAACGATGCCGACTCAAAGTCGATCGCAATTACTTATCGCCGTTTTAGCGGTGATGGCGATTATCGTTCATTTGGTTCTTCGCTTTTCAAGTATTCCATCACAACATTGGGTCGATGCACCACTCTATGCGGCATTGGTTCTTGGCGGCATCCCGCTAGTGGTCGATCTGCTGAACAAGCTGGCTCGTGGCGAGTTTGGCTCCGACTTGCTGGCGGGAATTTCCATCGTTACAGCGGCGTTTCTTGGCGAGTACTTAGCTGGCACGTTGGTGGTGCTAATGCTTTCCGGTGGCGAAGCACTCGAAGGCTTTGCTGTCCAAAGCGCCTCGTCGGTACTACAAGCTTTGTCGAAACGGATGCCGTCGGTTGCTCATCGAAAGACCGATTCCCACGTGGAAGATGTCCTCTTGGATGAACTGCAAATTGGGGACGTTGTGGTCGTCTTCCCGCATGAAGTCTGTCCAATCGACGGAACGGTTGTCGATGGTCATGGGGTGATGGATGAATCGTACCTGACGGGCGAACCTTATCGGATGTCCAAGACACCGGGTGCCGCCGTGATTTCGGGATCGGTCAATGGTGAATCCGCGTTGACGATCAAGGCGGAGAAATTGGCGATCGATTCGCGTTACGCTCAAATCATGGGCGTGATGCAGTCGTCACAGCAGCAGCGTCCGCGCATCCGTCGCCTTGGTGACCAGCTCGGTGCCTTTTACACACCCATTGCGGTTGGCATTGCTGCCGCTGCTTGGATGTTTAGTGGTGA
Source organism: Novipirellula aureliae (assembly GCF_007860185.1). Classification (NCBI taxonomy): domain Bacteria; kingdom Pseudomonadati; phylum Planctomycetota; class Planctomycetia; order Pirellulales; family Pirellulaceae; genus Novipirellula; species Novipirellula aureliae. The sequence continues at coordinate 110,091 of NZ_SJPY01000008.1, read as the reverse complement.
TCCGGTTCGTTTCTTGGCGGTACTTGTCGTCGCCACCCCGTGCCCTTTATTGATCGCGATTCCAGTAGCGATTATCGGATCGATTTCGTTGGCGGCCAAACGTGCCATTGTGATTCGCGATCCGTCGGTTTTGGAGAAACTTGATAAGTGCCGTACGGTGATCTTTGACAAGACAGGAACGCTGACTTATGGTCAACCCAAGTTGACCCAAATCTCGGTCGCAAAGGGACAGGATGAAAATCATGTGTTGCTGCTGGTTGCAAGTGTCGAACGCTACTCCAAGCATCCGCTTAGTGAGGCGATCGTTCGTGCCGGCAAGGAGCAAAAAGTCGCGACGCTAGAGACATCCGAAATCAGTGAGCGACCGGGGCAAGGCTTGAGAGGCATCGTCGCGGGCAAATCGATACGAATCACGAACCGTAAATCGCTACTCGCCGAACTTCCGTCCGCCGCTGACCAATTACCTCCTCCGAGCGAGGGACTCGAGTGCGTTGTTTTGATCGACGGCGAATATGCAGCGACGTACGGTTTCCGAGACGCACCCCGGAGGGAAGGTGCGTCCTTCGTCCGGCATCTGGGTCCCCGCCATCGAGTGAATCGCGTTATGTTACTTTCCGGGGACCGCGAATCGGAAGTCCGCTACCTGGCCGATCAAGTTGGCGTTAGCGAGATCTATGCCGAGAAAAGCCCCGAAGAAAAGGTGGAGATTGTGCGTCGAGAGACCGCAGCAGCGGATACGCTGTTCGTCGGTGATGGAATCAATGACGCGCCCGCGTTAATGGTTGCGACCGTCGGCATCGCATTCGGGCAAAACAGCGACGTGACGACCGAAGCCGCCGGTGCGGTCGTACTCGATTCCTCGTTACAAAAAGTCGATGAGCTAATGCACATCAGCCGGCGGATGCGGGCGATCGCATTACAAAGCGCCGTGGGAGGGATGGCGATCAGTGTGATTGCAATGTTCATCGCTGCCGCAGGCTACCTGCCGCCAGTCGCCGGTGCGATCACGCAAGAGGTGATCGATGTGTTCGCCGTCGTCAACGCATTACGAGTCGCGCTACCGCCAAAGTCATTGTCGGATTACGAAGAGTTGGAGTCCAGGCTTTAGCCGATTTACGAGACGCATAAATCGCCTAAAGGCTGCACTCCAACAAAGACGGCTTATCATACAAAGACCATCAAACGCTCTCGGCCATGTCTCGCGCATGGTAGCTACTGCGGACGAAGGGGCCCGAGGCCACTTTCTTGAAACCCATGCTGCGGGCGATCTCACCAATTTCTTCAAACTCTTCGGGTGAGATGTAGCGGACGACTGGCAAGTACTTGTCGCCTGGTTGTAAATATTGACCCAATGTTAAAAAGTCGACGTCGTATTCGCGGAGGTCTGCTAACGCTTCGAGCAATTCGCCGCGCTCTTCGCCCAACCCCAGCATCAAGCCGCTCTTGGTCGCGACGCTTGGGTTGTAACGCTTGACTTGCCGCATCATTTCGAGCGTCCAGCGATAATCGCTTTTGGGGCCCCGTACTCGCCTGTACAAGCGAGGCACCGTTTCCATGTTGTGATTGAAAACGTTGGGTACAGCGTCGATCACGCGTTTGAGTGATGGTTTGCATTGGACAAAATCGGGCGTCAAAACCTCGACCGTCGCTCCCGTCTTTTCGCGGACGGCCACAATGCACTCGTAAAAATGCTCGGCACCACCATCGGGCAAATCGTCTCGTGTCACACTGGTGATCACGACATGCTTGAGTCCCAAACGGGCTGCCGCTTCGGCCACCCGGGCTGGTTCGTCGGTTTCGGGCAATTGTGGCTTGCCTCGATGGACCGCACAAAATCCACAGGGGCGGGTGCACGTGTTCCCCAGAACCATGAAAGTCGCCGTTTGCTGGCTATAGCATTCCATGCGGTTCGGGCATTTCGCGTTCTCGCAAACCGTCTCTAGTTTTAGCTCACGCAGCAAACCCGAGGTTTCGTGATTGGAATTGCTGCGGGGAACAGGCCGTCGAAGCCAGCGTGGTAACCGGCCTGATGCACTGACATCGGCACCAGCGGGCATTTCGGGCTCAGAAACAACAGGTAATCGGAAAGCCATAATATAAGGTGAGTTGGGCAAACGGAGGAAGCAAATTGAAAACGTCGGCTCTATTGTAATGAACCTGTGTAGCCCGTCTGCGCTAGATTGCCGATTCGCGGTACAATTGGGCGAAACGCACACTAGGCTTTGCCCGAAAAGGGGGCTAACCCTCTCCAAACAGGCTAAAAACGGTTGAAAACGACTGTCCCCCAAAGGATCAGACCCCTTTTCAGACAAAGCTTAAAACAATCGCTGTTGGCGTGAGAAAGAACAAACGAGAAAGATGGCAAAGAACAAAAAGACCAAAAAGGGGGCAAGCGGCAAGAAAAGTACGCAGTCCGGCTTGATCAATGTCTCGGAAAATCGAAAAGCACGCCACCGCTACGAGATCATCGATTCCGTTGAGTGTGGAATGATGCTGATCGGTAGCGAGGTGAAATCGATGCGGGAAGGCAAATTGTCGCTTGATGAAGCCTATATCCGGGTCATTAAGAACGAATTATGGCTGATCGGAGCCGACATTGCCCATTACAACAACGCTGGAATGTGGAACCACGATCCCCGACGCCCGCGGAAATTGCTCGTTCATGCTCGCGAATATGACAAGTTCGCTGGCGGAGCACTCCAGCGTGGGTTGACGCTGATTCCGCTGCGGGTTTACTTCAACGAACGCGGGATTGCCAAATGTGTGATGGGACTGGCAAAGGGCAAAAAGATCTATGACAAACGACAAACGCTGAAAAAACGCGATACCGAACGTGGTTTACGCCAAGCGATGAGGCGTGCGTAACATGAGCGTTTCGGAAACGAGTGCTTCAGACCCCCAAAGCGAAACCAGATTCCACCTTCGATATCTGGTTGGGATCTTTCTCGTTGCGGTCACCTTTCGTTGGATCGCCCAGCCACCCTTGTCGGTTTGGCCGCTCTGTTTTGTTGCCCTGGTACCGCTCTTGATCCTCGTCGAACTTCGACCACGGTATTCGCGTCGGGATTACCTCGGGTTCTGGGGCGCCGCAACGATCTTTTGGCTTGTCTCTTTGCAAGGTATCCGTCATGCCAACCCGCTGATGTACGGCGGATGGTTTGTGTTGTCAGCATACTTGGCGGTCTACATGCCACTGTTCATCGCTTTGACACGCACACTCCGTCGCCGCAGGCTGCCTCTCCTCGCCGCCGCGCCACTGGTTTGGGTCGGTCTCGAAACGATTCGTAACTACTTTGCTACAGGAATCTCCGCTGCAATGCTTGGTCACTCCGTGGCCGATGTTCCCGTGATGATCCAAATCGCCGATCTGTTCGGTACCTATGGAGTCAGCTTTGTCATTGCCACCGTCAATGTCGCCCTCTTCGTAATTGCTTCGATCGTCCGCCCGGTAAGGTTCGCGAAATGGTTTGGCGACACGCCAGGACGCGGGCACGTCGTGATCGCTTCGGCGATTGGGGGCGGTTTGTTGGTGGCTACGATTGCTTATGGTCAGTTCCGATTGTCCCAACCATCGACCGAACGGCTAGCGACGTTTGCATTGATCCAGCGATCGGAGCCTGTCGAGTACCAACAAGATTCGGCCCGGGAACAAGAGATCTTCCAACAATACGCTCGCGATTCAATCACAGCCTTTGAACGAACGAACGAGCCGATCGATGTCGTCGTTTGGCCAGAATCGATGTTCACCGGCGGGTATCCTTGGATGATTGCCGAACCCGATGCATCCATTCCAGGACCTTTCGAAGGCTCCGCATCTGAATTCAAACTGGCCATCGACAGCTTTCGCGATTACTTTCTTTCTCGCAACGCCGACGTTCAAAATGTGCTCGAATCGGTCAATGGTAACCATGGCAAACCGCATTTGATCGTCGGCTGCGGCGTGATTCGCTACCACGAAAAAACAAGTATACACAGCGGAATCGTGCATGTTGGCACGAAGGGAAACATCCAAGATTGGTATGCGAAGAATCACTTGGTGATGTTTGGCGAATACATACCAATCGTTCGTTCGGTCCCCTGGATTCGCGACGGGGTCCCCGATGGCTTGATGGTCACTGCGGGGGAGGGACCGGTGCCGATGCAAGTGGGCAATACCGTCGTGCTTCCGTCGATTTGTATCGAAACGGCCGTTGAACGAATCACAATCAACCAAATGCGACAACTGGATGACGACGGAAAAACAGCGGACGTCGTCGTGACCGTGACCAACGATGGATGGTTCGATGATTCGAGCGTGATCGACCACCACCGCCGCTGTGCACAATTGATCGCTGTCGGAGTTCGACGACCTATATTGTCAGCAGCCAATAACGGACCGACGGCGTGGATCGATCATTGCGGTCGCGTAGTCGATTCGTTAGCCACTGGATCAAATGGGGCGATCATCGCAGCGCCGATGAGAGAAAATCGCGTGAGCCTTTACGTCAAGATCGGCGATTGGCCTGCCAAGATTTTAGCACTATTCTGCATCATCGTGATGATCGACCGAAGACGTCAAGCGTACGTCTAGCCACAGAGATCACAGAGATCACAGAGATCACAGAGATCACAGAGGGCACAGAGAACAATGACAAGTGACGAATTGACAAAAAAAGATCATTGGAGCAGCGATCGAAGTGCATCGCATTTTGGAACCTGGACTTTTGGAATCAATCTACGAGGAAGCTCTACGAGGATGCATTGTGTCTTGAGTTGCAGTTGCGCGGTATTGCCTGCGAACGTCAAAAGGAAGTTGATGTGGTCTACAAGGGCCATGTCGTGAAAGGACAAAAGCTCGTATTCTTGTCGAGGGAGAAGTCGTCGTAGAACGAAAGGCTGTTACCAAACTTCCCGACGTCACCACAGCACAAACTCTCTCCTATCTAAAATCAACTGGCTTAAAACGTGGTTTGCTCATTAATTTCCGTCAATCCAAACGGATTGACGGAATCAGACGCCTTTCTCTGTGACCTCCGTGATCTCTGTGGCTAAACTACCGGGTGCGATCGGCGAGAGACATTTACCACCTTAAGCCTTCTGCATATGGTACGATGATCGAGAGGCTCTGGTTTATTGACGCCCCAACTCGCTTCGGAGAACTTCCATGTCATTGCCTATCGTCCGTTTGATTTTTGGAGTCGCAGCGGCCTATGACTTTCTCATTGGGTTGGTTTTTCTGTTGGCTGGGAAGGCACTTTTTGATGCTTCGGGCATTCCTTATCCGAATCATTGGGGGTACATCCAATTCGGATCCTTGATGTTAATTACATTCGGGATCATGTTTTTCTGTATCGCCGTCGCACCGGCTGGCAATCGAAATTTGATGCCGTTCGGCATGCTGCTAAAAATCAGCTATGTCGGTATGGTTACGTATTATTGGATCACGACGGGGTGTCCTTTTTTGTTCAAGCCGTTCGCTGTGATTGACTTGCTAATGCTTGTGTTGTTCGTGATCGCTTATCGATCCACCGCTCCCTTGCCCCATGAAACCCCGACGAAGCATTGATTACACTCAATTGGTATTTTGGATGGGTATTGATCGCATCCGCTTTCGGCACTGGCGCGATCATTGGATTGTTCTTCCATCGTGACAATTTCCTTGATGGATACGGATCTTTTCGCCGTCGCTTGCTTCGTCTTGGGCATATTGCTCAAGCCGCACTCGGCATGATGAACGTGCTGTTCAGCATTTCGGTGCCGACGACCGAATCGTTCCAGACACAGATTGCATCGTGGGGATTTGTCATCGGCGGTATCGCAATGCCTATGGTTTGTTTTTTATCCGCTTGGAAGAAACCATTTCGGCACCTGTTTTTTATCCCCGTCGTCGCACTGTTTGTGGGCGTTATTCAAACCATACGGAATGGGCCTCCATGAAGATTGGCTTTTTAGCTCTTAGCGGTTTACGGGCCCATGACAAGAAGCTTCTGAAACTCGGACTGACGCTTCCAGGGGTCTTAGATAGAGGAAAAGTGCTGTCGTCGCTACCGAGTTTGGGACTGCTTTACTTAGCCGCATCGACACCTGCTGGGCATGAGCTTCACTACTACGAAGCTGAGCGTGATGGGAGTGAACCGGAGGATGTATACGACTGTGACCTGGTCGCAATCAGTACCTTTTCAGCTCAAGTCTTTGAAGCCTATGCAATCGCCGATCGCCTACGCGCCAAAGGAGTAAAAGTCGCAATGGGCGGCTTGCATGTTACAGTGGAGCAACAAGAAGCACTGGAGCATGCCGATTTCGTCTTTCTTGGCGAGGGTGAGCAGAGCTGGAACGAAGCGATCCCTCGAATGGTGGCTGGAACGGCAAAGCGAGTTTGGGATGCGCGGGCGTCGGCACCTATGGAACTAAGTTCGCTTCCCATTCCTCGCTATGACTTGTTGGCCGATCGACCTTACACTCGGTTTCCTGTCCAAACCACTCGCGGATGCCCGTGGCGGTGCGATTTCTGTGCTTCCAATGTGATGTTCTTCCATCCCTACCGAAAGCGTTCGGTACAGCAGATCATTCGTGACGTTGAAGCGGTGAAACAGATAAAAAAGCGTCCATTTATCGAGTTCGCCGATGACAACACCTTTGTCGATCATCAATGGGGAAAGAACCTGTGCCGCGAATTGATTCCTCAACGAGTGAAGTGGTTTACCGAAACGGATGTCTCGGTCGCTGACAATCCTGAGTTACTTTCCCTGATGCGAGAATCAGGTTGTAAGCAAGTTCTCATCGGCATCGAAAGCCCTGATCCGGCTTCGCTCGACGGCGTCGAGCTTCGTGCGAATTTTAAATCACGGTACCAAGGTGACGTTCGGCAAGCGGTGAATCGAATTCAATCTCAGGGGATCACTGTTAACGGTTGCTTTATTTTGGGTCTCGACAGCCACACGCCCGAAATTTTTGAGCAGGTGCTGCGATTCGCGAACGAAGCGGAATTGTGGGATGTGCAAATCACCGTTCTGACCCCGTTTCCGGGCACCCCGTTGTACCAACGTTTGGAGGCCGAAGGACGGCTACTCCAGCCAAACCGCTGGGATTTATGCACATTGTTTGATGTCAATTTTGAGCCGAAACAAATGTCGGTTGAACAGCTTCGAAAGGGCATTTATTGGCTTGCGGAGAGGCTGTACACTCGAGAAGCGATCGCAGACCGCCGCCGCTCGTTTCTATCCAAGGCCTTTGTGTCCCATCGTGTTTAACAAATGCATTGACCGGTTCCTATCGGTTTAGGCAGCAAGGATATCTATGCGACCGAATGGGCGACTCCAATGATCGGATGCCTCGATTCCAGCATCACGGGAATCAATCCGCTAAGATGGGGGCTTGGCGAACCGCAAGAACTTTCCTCCTACACGCATTACAAGGATCAAAGAGGATGGAAACCCTGTTTGGCATTTTGGCCATGATAATCCTTGGTGTTGGCATTGTTGGTTGGGTAGGCCGAATTGGCATCGGACTTCTTGCAGCAACAGTGGGCTAGCCCGCTAGAAGGAACCTCAATGAACCGATCCTTTGAAATCGTTCAACTCGATTGCTTGAATCCGCATCATGCCGATGCAATTTTAAACCTGCTCAGTGAGTACGCGGATGATCCAGCGATCGGACGTCCGGGAATCAATGAGGAGGTAAAGAGTCGTCTGATCGGCGAGATGGCAAAGCGACCTTCTGTGGTCGCAATGTTGGCGTTTACATCAGACCATTTGGAGTCGACTGCTGCGGTTGGCGCAGTCATTTGTATCGAATCATTCTCGACCTTCTCCGCCAAGAGCGTAATCAACATCCATGATTTGATGGTGGCCAAGAACTATCGTGGCAAAGGGGTTGGGCGAAGATTGCTTGCGGCGGTTGAAGAGATGGCTCGGACACGCAACTGCTCAAAAATTACGTTAGAGGTTTTTGAGACAAATGCAGCTGCCAAAATCTTGTACCATCGCTTCGGATTTCAATCCCCCGAGGCTGACAAAGAGATGGGCCAGACACTGTTTTTGGCGAAACCGATTGAAAAAGCCTAGCGGTGCGGCAAGGTCTCGTTTTGGGTAGCGGACTCAGAATACGAGAGGAAGACGAAAACGATTGTTTACAAAATTTGGAAAATTTTACAAAATTCTGGACGATTGGCGGACAGTTGGTCGTTTTGGGGATTTAATACAAAAGACGGTAACCCATAGCTGCTACTAAACTTATCGCCATATCTTCTTTTTTCCTGTGCCGATTCGCACGTTTTGGCACTGAATTTTCTACAGTTGTTTACGGGTCAGTTAGTTGACGGTAGGTTTTTTAACCGTGAGAGTCGTTCCATTTGAGAAATGTCGTCGAGGACACCGAAATCATGAAACAACGTCTTTTGAGGAAAGAAAACGTGAACTTCCGACAGATTTTTCTGGTCATTTAAGAAAATGGCGTTATCGTTTAACGCGTATTACAATGAGAGGCTGGCGGCAAGGAGTCGTCAGCCGCTTTGGTGGCAAGAAATTGCACTGGCGTTGACTCGGCACATCACGTAGTGGTTGACGCCTGAGCGTGTTTTGCCGCCAAGGCAAGTGGAGGATCGTCCTATGGAGAGGGCGTTACCCGGGCAATACCGGTATCGAGTCGCGCGGCCCGCCGGGGTCGCAGGGATTGGTTGACAAGCGATACCACAGCACTGGGAGAAGTTGGACGATGGGAATGCACGACGAATATCGCGATGCAAAAATCAAGGAACTTCGAGATCAATTGACTCGATTTGCCCCCAAAGGAAAAAAAATTGAGCAAGCGGATTTAGCCGAGAAGTTGTATGGGGAAATTGAGCCCAATCGACCCTACTCGTTCGATTATCTATGCTTTCGGATCACCAATTATCGGCCCGAAAAGCCCAGTCGCCACAATATCGAAGCGGTCGACTTGAAACACGATCTTCGTTTACTGATCGAAGACCTCAGTGATTCGGCTGACATCGCCGTATCGGAACTGTCTCAACCCGTCCATACGGTCGGAGACTTGAGCAAGATGTTTCGGGTTTCTACGAAAACAATTAGCCGGTGGCGCGATAGCGGTTTGGTCAGTCGGCGGTTATTGTTCGGCGGACGCAAACGGGTCGGGTTTTTGCACAGCAGTGTTGAAAGCTTCGTGTCAGCGAATCGCGAGAAGATTCGACGCGGTGAACGGTTTAGTCAGCTTAGCCACGAAGAAAAAGCAGAGATTGTTGAACGGGCACGCCAATTGGTCGAAGGCGGTTCGAATCTGTCCGATGTCACACGGCAGTTATCCGAGCAAATGGATCGTAGCCCGGAAACGATTCGCTATACGCTCAAAAACTTTGATTCGGGCCACCAGCAAGTTGCGATCTTTCCCAATCATCGATCAACGTTGAGCGAAGACGACAAACGAGCGATTTTCCGCTTGTCGGCGCAGGGCGCAACAACGGCTCAACTATGCAAACGCTTTAAACGTACACGAAGCAGCATCCAGCGAATTCTTATCGACATGCGGATTCAGTACGCGATGGAATTGCCGCTCGACTATATCTACAACGAAGAGTTCGAAGACAGCAGTCGTGAGCAAGAATTCCTGGCGCCTATGCCAGAATCATCCAGTGTGGCGCGGAAGGCACGCGTTCCGAGTGGGTTGCCGAGTTATTTGGCCGCTCTCTACGATGTCGCGCTGCTCGACCGCGAGCAGGAGTATCACCTGTTCCGCAAAATGAACTATTTGAAACACCGCACCAGTGTGCTTCGTGATTCCCTCCAAAACTCGGGGGCAAACCGCTCAGCAATCATGGATCAAATCGATGCGTTGTATGAAGAAGCGGTTAGAGTGAAGAACAAAATCGTTCAATCGAATTTACGCTTGGTCGTTTCGATCGCAAAACGACACGTCGCTAGTAGCGATGACTTCTTTGCGTTGGTGAGCGACGGGAACATGTCGCTGATTCGCGCGGTTGAGAAATTTGATTATTCCCGCGGTAATAAGTTTAGCACGTACGCGTCGTGGGCGATCATGAAGAACTTCGCTCGCACCATTCCGACGGAATTCAAGCATCGCGATCGCTTTCGCACAACAACGGAAGAACTGTTCTTGTCTCGCCAAGATGAACGCCTCGATCCCTACGTAGAAGAGACGGTCCAACGGACTCGGCAACGTGAACTTTCGAAGATTCTCGATCGGCTCGATGAGCGAGAGCAAAAGATTATTTCCGCTCGCTTTGGCCTCGGCCGAGGTAACGAACCGTTGACACTCAAAGAGGTCGGCGAGGAGATGGGAGTGACGAAGGAGCGAATCCGTCAACTCGAGGCACGGGCATTGATGAAGCTTCGCGAAGCCGCAAACGACGCGAAAATCGACGTTGAACTCGGCTCGTAAGGCCGCGGGAGTCCAAATCTACCATGGATTCTGTAGAAGAAACAAAACCAAATGGCGAGTTTGAGCGTACCGATTGAATCGCACAGGTATTTATTTGATACTCGAATCGCACCAAACTCGTTTTCTGTTGAAACATGGCATCGAACGCAGACCCGAAATTAGCCGACCAGAATCCGCCTGACCACGATCCCCCCGGCCAAAATCCGTCCGGCCAAAATCCCCCCGGCCAAAATCCCATCGTGCCGATGATGGGAGCGGAGGGAGGCTTCGAAACGGATGAAGAGATTGCGCCGTTTCGAATCTCAGGCATTTTATGCCTCCTGTTGGGGTTGCTCAGCATCACCGCCCTGATCGGATATGTGATGATCGCGCTGCCACTCGCCGCCATTGCTATCGGGTTCGTCGCGCTGCGAAAGTGGGATGGGCCGAAGCCGACGGGGGTCACGGCTGCTAAAATTGGCATGGTTTTGGCCGTCGCCTTCGGCACATGCGGATTCTTTATCCACCACGGTCGTTCATCGACCTTAGGCAACCAAGCGGAATACTTCGCACGTCAATATCTTAAGATCGTCGGCGAAGGTGATTTCGAAATTGCTCTGGAAATGAAAAAGGATGCCGTCAACCGATTGCCAGTCCACATGCCGCTCAGAGAACACTATCAATCGAGTGAGGAGTTGATTAAATCGATGGACGAATTTCGGTCATCGGGTATGAACCTGAAAGTCTATGGGCTGGGACCTGAGGTTGATTGGCAAATCAAACGTGGCGTACGAGTCTACCAGCATTATGGACGGCAACTTGCCGAAATGGTTTTCACGACGCCTCCTGGACAACCATCGACCGATGTGTACGTCTCGCTCGAATACAAAATTGATCCCGATGGGGACGGGCAGTGGCGGATCGACCAATTCCGTGCTGACCTTAAGCGAACCGTCGCCGAAAGTGTACTTTAGATGAACGGAATTCCGAAGACGCTTCAGATTACCGATGTCGTTAAAACGTTCGACCAACCTGGTGGTGGGCGATTGAAAGTGCTTGACGTTTCGCACTTCGAAATTGCTGCCGGAGAGCAGGTCGCATTGATCGGCGAAAGCGGTGGCGGTAAAACGACATTGCTCCATTTGATCGCCGGACTTCTGACTCCCGACAGTGGTTCGATTCGCTTGGCTGGTACCGAGTTAACCTCATTGAGTGAACAAGGCCGCGATCGTTTCCGTGCGTCGACGATCGGCTATGTCTTTCAAACCTTCAATTTGTTGCCAGCCTTTACAGCTGTAGAGAACGTGCGGTTGGGGATGACGTTCGGGCGCGGCCACCACGGGGCGAGTCGAGCCTTCGATTTGCTCGAACGCGTCGGATTGGCCGATCGCGCACACTATCGCCCGAGTCAATTGAGCGTGGGTCAGCAACAGCGTGTTGCCATCGCTCGAGCGCTCGCAGGCAAACCCAAACTGCTACTTGCTGACGAACCGACGGCAAACGTCGATCCCGTCAGTGCCGAATCGGTTCTCGATCTGATCCAGCAATCTTGCGTCGACGAAAACTTGGCCATGTTAATGGTCACCCACAGCATGGATGTGGCGAAGCGATTCGAACGAGTCGATAGTTTAGAGCAGATCAATCATGCTTTCGCACCCACAACGTCGTAACGATGTCATTAATTCAAATTGCTTGGCGTAATTTCTGTCACCGCTCACTTTCGAGCTTCCTAACCACCCTCTCGTTGGCTCTCGGGGTCGGCTTGGTTGTTTTGGTGTTGTCTGTATTCGGTATCGTCACCGAAGCGTTTTCTCGCAATGCATCGGTTGGCTACAATTTAGTGGTGGGACCGAAGGGAAGTGCCCTTCAATTGACGCTCAACAGCGTTTACTACTTGAGCCAACCGATTGAGAATTTGCCCTTCACGGAATACATGGAATTCTTTGATTCTGCCGATCGCGCCGAAATGGTGCGGAAGTATGGTGGCGACCCGGCATTGGGCGAGCGAGATGGTGAATATGCTGCGTTCGTCGCGGGCGGCTACGCGATCCCCTTGGCCCTTGGTGACTATTTCGGCGAGTTTCGTGCTGTGGGAACCATACCCGATTTCTTTGAAAAGCTACGGCATGGATCCAACGTTGATGAGAAGTTTCGCTTCAAGGAAGGGCGGGCGTTTCAAGAGTACTCCGATGAGAACGGCTATTTTGAAGCGGTTTTAGGATCGCGAGTCGCAGCGGAGATGGACGTTCATGTCGGTGAGACATTCTATCCAACCCACGGCGACCCCGAAGGGCAAGGCCACGGCCAAGGTTTCGTGATTGTCGGAATTTTAGCACCTACCGGGACCCCCAACGATCGCGCAGCATTCGTCAATCTGGAAGGGTTTTATCTGCTCGAGAATCATTCGAAACCATTGGTCGGCGACGAAACCATCGTCGTAAGCGATGATTGGAAAAGCCGCGACCCCGATCACAAACCGTTGACGATCCCCGAACGAGAGGTGACGTCCATCTTGGTTCGCAACGGAAATCTGATGTTTGCACCAGGAATGCAGAACAAAATCAACGAAGGACTGCAATCCCAAGCCGCCGCGCCCGTCGGCGAGATTGCCAAGTTGATGACCGCGATCGTCGGGCCACTTTTGAAGGCCTTGTTAGCGATCACGCTGATCACCTGTGTCGTCGCCGCAGTGGGCGTATTGGTCGCCATTTACAATTCAATGAACGATCGCCGCCGAGACATTGCTGTCATGCGAGCACTCGGGGCCAGACGAGAGACGGTGACGACGATCATCTTGGCCGAGAGCCTTATCATCGCCCTGATCGGTGGTCTGTGTGGTTGGTTCCTAGCCCACCTCGCTATCCTGGTATCTAGCGGTTATATCGAAGCGCAAACGGGAGTGCAGGTGACGCTATTCACGACCAGTAATTACGAGTTGGCGATTTTACCGCTCGTCATCACGCTGGCTCTGTTGGCAGGCTTCTTGCCAGCGTGGAGCGCGTACCGAACCGACGTCGGTTCAAACTTAGCCGCCTAGTGCTTCGTCCCGACTAAACATCTTGCGGAACGTCCTTGGACGCTCGTGTGCCGAGTGCTCCCCAATGTCCGTATGGGCTTGCGATGCCAGGCACCGAAAGGGAGGCCGTGTGCGTGGAATGAATCCCAACCGGTCCACGTTCCGAATCGCCAGCTTCAATCGAGTCGGTTATGGATTTCACCGCCCAGAATGGTTTACGGTGCCTTCACGTCGCACGACACTGCCAACAGCAGGATTCAATCATCGTTGGTTCTGACCTTCCTACAATCATTGGCGCTGCGCAGAGCAACGAGAAAAGCAGCAGTACAGGCAGCAGCTTTCCGTTGATAGGCAAGGTCGTTCCATTGACCCCGTTCAGGCCAACGTCATAACCGGATCGATCGGTTCAGACCAAAAAACAGGGTGGCGGCTCAACGCCCCCTAGCGGAAGGGCCGAATTTATCAAGGAATCGAGCGGTCTCGCTGGTTTCAATCGAGGGGAGAAGGATTTCCGCTCGGCCAGAAAATCAACAGGGAAACTAAGGAAGGTTTCTAATGTCCCGACTCCAACTGCGGCGATCGCGGATCGCATTGCTTATCGCCCCACTGCTGGGCTCCCTTTCGCTCTGCGCCCACGCAATCGCCGAAGATATCAGTGCGTGCGTCCCCCACCCATGCCAGACGATTGTCAGCGAAGCGTGTCCCCCGATCATTGAATGGTGTCCGCCGGTCAACTTACAATCGACACCGATCGTAGATGGCTCCACCCCCATCGAACCGCCTTCTGATGGTACCGCCCCCCAAGAACAACCCGTTGCGCCAGGGGACACCGGACTCGCCGACTCTAACGATCTTCCTCAACCAGAAGCGATCGACGCAGCCACACTCGATGAGGCGGCGACAAATTTTGATCTCAGCCAAGGCTTGGCCACCAACTTCGGTTCCGGCGGCGGAGGCGACTTGGCGTTCTCAGACATTCCCAACATGATGGGTGACTACATCGGGGGAGCCCGAACGACGCGTTTCACCTACAACCTCGCTGGTGATGCCAACCCGGCCTTGACCAGCGGTGGCACCGTGGCAACCAATTCAAAGATCAGCGACAACAACTCGGCGATCCCGCGTGACCGGTTGTCGTTCCGATACCACCGATTTGACGATGCAGCGTCAGTCAATGCCCTCCGGCCAACGGGCGAAACGGTATACATATACGACCCCGATTTGAACCTCTACTACATTCAACCGGAAGTCGAAGGGTTCGAGCAGAAGTTTGATACCCACCTGTTCGAGTTCGGAATCGAACGACGGATCACAGACAATTTCTCCGTTGAATTTCGCCTTCCGTTCGTTTCCACACTCGGATCCGAGCAGGCGTTTATCGCGACGCAGTTCTTGGAAGTCTTTGATGGAAGCAATACGAACGTCCCGTTTGAAATCGACAATCGCTTTTTTGGCATCGCGTCGCCCGATCTGACCCTCGGCAGCGATGATGTTGAATTACAAGATTTTACGATCATCAATAAGTATGCGTTTCATAGAAGCAGATTCGCCGTCGCGAGCATTGGACTGGGAACCCGCATTCCGGTCTCGAAAGATTCCAGCCTGTTTGTAAGTGATGGTGTCAACATCGACGGCCAATCGATCGATTTCGATGATAACGGAACGCCCACGCAGCGTCCCTCGATTAGCCTGTTTCGCGGTCGCTCCGTTGAAACCGACTACAACACGGTTTCGTTGACCCCGTTTCTGGCCGTGGCCTCACAATTGACGAACCGAACATTCATGAATGCTTTCTGTTCGATCGAAGCGCCAATTGGGCACAACCAAGTTCGATATAGAGAACTCTACACCGATGTTTACCAATCGGGCGATAGCAATGCGTTTATCACCAATCCGAATTACAGTGCTTTTCGTGATTCGAACACCGGCGAGCTGTACAACCAGTATTTAAGCGACGAACAACAAAAGGAAATTCGAGAGCAAACCCTGTTGTCGATTGACCTGTCGCTCGGGCGGGTTATCTTTCAAGCGAACAGCGGCTACAGCCGATTGCAACGCGTCGCCTTGCTGTCGGAGTTGCACTACACTTCAACTTTGAATGATGCCGATATTGCAACCTTCCGCAGCGTCGACCCCAATGGGCAACCGGTACAAATCTACGGTGATGACTTTAGCGCCGGATCGTCGCCAGACGCACCATTTGAAGTCGGCAACGTCGCCAATCGGCTCGATATCCTCAATGCCAATTTCGGCACCGTCGCTCAATGGGGCACAAACTTGACCACGTCCGTGGGCGTTGGTGTCCCCCTACGAAGCGGTGACGATCGGTTGTTCGACTGGGAATTCCAATTCCAAGTCAACTACTACCCGCGCGGTTTCACCGGGCTGCCACCGATGTTTTAGAGCATTTTGATTTTTGATGTGGCTGGGACTTCCAGTCCCAGTTGAGAAGAACACTGTGGCTAGAAGCCACAGCCACGAAATACTCAGCCTACGGTATTCTGCAAGAACGCTGTGGCTAGAAGCCACAGCCACGATGCTCTAGCCAACATGTTTTCGCTCAGAAGAGGGACCCGGCGAGCAAAGCAGAAGATTCTTAACTTCGATCAATCTCAAAAGATCCTCTGGATGTCCGCCTGTTCAAACAATCGCTGATGGTTCACCAGGAATCACGGCGATCGTTTAGGGAGACGAAATCCGTGGCAAGGCGGGCCAGAGGTTGACGACGCCTTCGCGACCGGCGGACATCATCAATGCGCCTTGGTCTGCCAGATCGACGGCGGTGACGCTGGAGGCGTGCTTCTCTAATACCAAGACTTCTCTCGCTTGCGAATTCGCAGATAGATTTTTCTTGCCCAGCGACAAACGTGGATCCCAAACGCGAACCGTTTGATCTGCGCTGGCGGTAAAAATCCTCATCGGCGACGATCCGTCTTGTAAGATCGCAATATCCTCGATCCGCTGAGCATGGCCATTCATCTCGATCGGCAATCGCACTTCATCGTCATTAACGCCACGATCAAAACGGGGGACCGACCAGAGCACGGCGGTCGCTTGATCGGTGCCAGCCGCTAACCACTTGCCGTCGTCGGAAACCGCAAGACATGTCAGTTCCGTCATATGTTCCGACTCCTCATCGGCACGAGGATGGTAGTGAAAGACGGTCGGCTTATCCGGTGCTTCGATTTGCCATGCTTTGGCTTTCCCGCCAATGCCTGCGGCAAAGATCGTCTTGCCGTCGTGCCCCATACGAACCGAGGATACAGGAAATCCGAAATCAAACTCCGCAATCTTGGTGACCGTTTCGCTTTGCGGATTCCAAAGCCAAAGACGAACGGACCCGTCGTCGCCACCCGAGACGATTCGGTAATCGACTTGGCCTTGATATCGCCCCTTGGCGAACTCGACCGATCGGACCGGTCCGTTGTGGGCGACTTCTTGCTTGCCAATCGCTTGCATCGATTCCGCATTCCAAACCTTGATCGATCGGCTAGCGGTGACGATGTACTTGCCATCGGCCGAAAAACTTGCTTGCTGAACCGGCCCGTTTGCACGAAAACTCCGCAGGTGTTTTTCCCGTTTTGCATCCCAAAGGAATGCAGCATCACCGTTCAATGTCAAGAACCTTTCGCTCGAGATCGGCAACGTCGCTTCGACGCTGGTAATTCGTGTTGGCATTTCGAACCAAGGTTCACGTTTCGCGTCATCGACGTGTTGACCCAAACTCCAAACACTGATTCTAGCGGCTCGATTGGCTGCCACATGAGTTACCATGAGAGTGTTTCCATCGAGTCCAATTGTCGCGGATGTGATACGTCCCTTTGTGGTGATGACGTCATCCGCGATCGTCTCGGATGCCTGAGCCTTCGGTTTGTTGCCTGCTGAGTTTCGGCTCAAGACACTTCGTTCTAGGTCTCGAGAATTCGATTTCGAATTGGCAGGCAAGCGGAGATCCCACAACGTCGCCGTCGTTTCAATTTGTTCATTGGTGGTTTGTTCGCTTATCGTCAACGCAAAATGCTCATCCGTGGAAAGTGACATCGACGTCACAAATCCGTCGTGCCCCCATTGGCGGACAAGCGTACGCGTTGCCAAATCAATTTCGCATAATTGCTGGTCGTCTGCCGCAATGAACACGGATTTGCCAGAACCAGAAAACTGGGCCGCATTGATTCGGTAGCCGCGAACAACGTCGATCGGTTCACCAATCGGTTTTCCTGATTCGGCGTCCCAAAGAATCCCTCGTCCGTCTCGGTCGCCGGTAAACAATCGTTTTGCGTCGCCGGAAATCGCGAACGCGGTGACCGCTTGATCATGACCGCTAAGTCGATGAACCACCCGTGGATCGGGAGAACCGCCAGGCGAAATATTCCATAACAGTGCTTTGACTTTCTCGGAACTTGATCCAGACAACAAGAGGTTTCCATTTCGTGATAACGCGATCGATTGATTCAATCCCGTCGCCTTCATTCGTCCAATCTCGGTACCACGCTGTAGATCCCAAATTCGAATCGTCGAATCAGCGCTACCGACGAACAAACGGTTTCGCTTCGCATCAATCGCCATCGACATGGCAACATAAGAGGTCCCCTCGCGGAGCAGTTCGTTATCCTCTCTCGAAACATCATCCCTTAATTCTCCGATCGGCGACAACGTCATTTTGACCGGATCAACACGAAGCACTCTCGCGGTCCGATCGCGACTTGCGGTCACGATTCGTTTGCCGTCGGGGCTAAACCTGGCCGACCAAATTTCGTCATGGTGAGCGTAAACCTTGGTTAAATCCGCCGTATTATCGATCGAATCGTTTTGCGACGAGGATGCAAATCGGGATTCAACGGATTGACCAACATAGGTTTCAGGCGTCCAAGAACGCACCGTTTTGTCGGTCGAACCCGATAGCACATGATTTGAATCTTTCCGGACCATGACAGCGGTGGTTACCCACCCACCATGGCCACGAAGCGAATGGGTCATGCGGCGTGATTGGGTGTCCCAGAGTTTCAAGGTAAAATCGTCCGAAGCGGTTAGCAGTTTGCCAGCGTCCTTGGAAAACTCGATCGAGCGAATCGTGTCACGGTGAGCCAACAATTCCTCCGCCGCGATTGTTTGCTCGGACCGAGCTAGCAGGTCCGGCCGGTATTCTTGCAGTTTCTCGTCGATCAAACGCGAAGCAGTCAACGTGCGTTTCGGCCTTCGACCTCCCGATGGTTTACCTAGATCGGTGATGGCCGATCCGATCGCTTCTGCATAATCAATGTCGTCAACCTCGTTGGTCTGCCAAATCATCACCGCACCACTAAGATCCCCGGATGCCGCCAAACTTCCATCCGACGACAAACAGACCGCCGAAACAGGCCGGGTGTGCAAATCGAAAACACCGACGCGCTCGGTTGTAACCGATTCTTCTGAGGCTTTCATTTCCCACAAGACCACACGTCCACTCGATGCATCGGCGACAGCAGCTGCGATCAACCAATCGGACAATCCCTTGACGGGTGCGATATCGATCTGTTTCACACCTGCGATATGCCAACCTTGGGATTGCTGCTTGCCGCTTTCAGCATCCCAAATGCGAATCGTTCGATCATGACTGGCCGACACCAAACGGTATCGATCAGCAAAACGGAGCGAGGTGATTGCCCCGGAGTGTCCATGAAGTGTTTGCTTGAGACGTGTTAAAGCAGCGTCCCAGATTTGGATCTCGCCTGATTCCGTTCCTAGAGCGATCAACGTATCGTCAGCCGAAACGGCCGCGGCGGTTGCAGAGCCTGTGTCGATGTTGTTTGCTGGTTCGCTAGGATTTTCGCCGCGGATGATCCCATTTGCCGATACCGCTAGCCGGTAAACCGAACCGTCCGCCGCGACACAAATCGCGAAGTCGCCCGCATGAGCGACGACGAGGTTCTTCACGGCTGCTGTTACCGTTGCAACCGACTGCGACTGATTGACTTGCCGCTTCAGCCAGCGGTACTCCCACCCCAAATCGGTGATGCCATTTTTTTGTTGTTGGCGTTCAGCGATGTCTCGCAGCATGCTGCGTGCTTTTTCGAAATTGTTTCGTTCGATACGCGCTTTGACCAATCCAATGTTGGAGAGATAGCTTTCATACTCAGCAAGTCCACGTTGGGTTTCCGCTTCATCGCGAGCGACAATGGCATCCTGCTTCGCCTCACGCTCTTGCTTTTCCGCTTCGACCGCTGCCTGTTTCGCTTTGGTTTCCGCTAGCAAAGCGGCATCAGCCCGTTCTTTTTCTTCGATCGCCAATCGTTCGTTTTCTTCCGCTCTGAGCTTTTCTGCCTTGGCGATTTCTTGTTGACGAGTGGCATCATTCCTTGCTTTGATCGCGGCCTCTTTCTGCTTTTCTTCCTGCTCTTTCGCTTTTTGCGCGATCAGGGTTTGTTCGTTGGCCAATTGTTCACTGCGGCGAGCTTGATTCTTCTGAGCGTTTATCAAACCGATCGCGACCGAACCACCGATCAAAATGAAAACCAACATTGCAGCTACCGCTAGACGCAACAGGCGAAAACGCTTGGTGCGACTTTCACGCTCTCGGATCCCAGCCTGCAGTTTATCGATGAGCGGAGCGTGTGAATCGTTGGACGGATCGAGCACTTGCAATCCGTTATCGTAATCCCCATTCGCGTACGCTGTTTCGGCATAGAGAATTCGTGCTCGATCAAGACCAGTGATGGCAGGTTTGTTTTTCCCCCAAAGCGACAATGCTTCTTCGAACCCGAAGATCGATCGCGAGAAATCGGCGTACTGCTTTGACGTTTGCCCCCTTTTTAAATCTTCAGCCGCTCGCGTGGCCAACGCGACACTTTCGGCGTGAGAGCGATAGTCGCGAATCGCTTGTTGAAACTCAACGACGCTGGGGTAGCGATCAACCGGCTGAGTCGCCATTGCCTTCAAGGCAATTTCCATCAACTCACCCGAATGCTTGTTACCGAATTCGCGGATTTTATTCGCCGTGACCGCTTGAATACACTCGCGGACGGTCTCTCCGTAATGAGGTGGCGTGCCGGTGATAATCATGAACAGCGTTGCACCGAGCAAATAAACATCACTCGCTGCAGTAATCCGATCGAGTGGTCCGGTCGCCATTTCCGGTGCCATGAATGCTGGTGAACCACCTAACCCCGTCGTAGGAAAAACGGAATCATGCTTTTCAAATTCGGCCGTCGGTAGAGCCAAGCCCCAATCCATTACCATCACGACGCCGAAGTCGCCAAGCATGATGTTCTCGGGCTTGATGTCGCGGTGCACGACTCCGCGAGTGTGTGCGAAGCCGATTGCATCCGACGCTTTCAACAAGATTTCCAAGTTCTCGTCACGAGTCTTTTCGGCGATCACTTTGGACCACGGCGTACCGACCACCCGTTTCATCGCATAGAAAAGTGTCTCATCGCCCATCACTGCGATATCATGGATCGGCACAATATTGGGATGGTCTAAATCGCCCGTGACCACCGCTTCGGAAAGGAATTGTTGACGACGATCCTCTTCGACCATCTCGAGTCGACCATCGGCGAGCAATTTCTGGCGTTTCTCTTTTTCAAGCGGACGAATGATCTTTACCGCGATCATCCGATCAAGCGAGCCTTGGCGGGCGATGTAGACGTTGCCCATCCCCCCTTTGCCAAGCAGTCGAACCAGGCGATAGTCCGATTTTTCGGACGAATTTAGTTTCCCCTTTGTGACGCTGCGAGCATTGATTTGCAGGTTTGTTTCGCGCAGAGATCGCTCAATCGCGGGCGCTAACTGACTTGGTTCATGCCGGCTGCCTGCGGTGAGCGATTCCCAAAGCTCCGCATCTTCATCCGACATTTCGCGAGGATTGATCGTTGCCCCAACCTGTTTGCTGGCCAAAATGGATTGATTGAAGTCCGCTTCGGAGGACGCTTCGTTTGAGTCGTCTGGCGTTCCGGTTGCGCCACTTGATGAATCAATCACAACCGTTCCGTCTTGACCTCGTTTTGGCGAACCAACGAGCGGGGTGGTTTGATCCAACGTGGATTCTAAATCCGAGGCATCGAGTGTCCTGTCAATATCTCTGCCTTGCCTCGGATCGGATCGCGCAGTAGACCCTGGATCGTGTTTTCCGGCCACTCCTTCCGCTACCGTTTGTTCAAGATCAGCGGCCGATAGGGTCATGTCGTAACCAACCGGTTGCGTCCGAGAAGGATCTTCCTCTGGTTCAACACGGGTTGTTGATTCGAGATCCACCGTTTCAGTATTGAGATCGTTCGACGGAACGATAT
Source organism: Novipirellula aureliae (assembly GCF_007860185.1). Taxonomy (NCBI): domain Bacteria; kingdom Pseudomonadati; phylum Planctomycetota; class Planctomycetia; order Pirellulales; family Pirellulaceae; genus Novipirellula; species Novipirellula aureliae. The sequence continues at coordinate 88,461 of NZ_SJPY01000008.1, read as the reverse complement.
CCCGAGTCGATTCGAATGAAAGATCTTGCGCCGGATTCTCGTTCGGATCGTCTTGCGAACTTGGATCGTGATTCTCGTTGTCTTTGCTATCTCTGGTCATCACGCCCCCCTGATTCTCCGCTGCGAATCACCGATGATTCCTCTTGTCGATCCTCGGATGGCAATTGTTCGAGTCGTTTTAGTTCCAAATATCCACCATCAAGCTCGTCGCCTGAAGTGATCGGCTCGCCATCGCGAACGTCGACTTCAATAATCGTTCGCCCATTCCCGTCACCAAGTATGTACTCGATCGCATAGCGACCATCGGGCAAATTGGCGAATAATCGTTTGAGCGTGTCTCCTTCGAGAACATTGTCGGGCAATCGCTGGGGTTCCGCTAAATCGTCACCGAATGGGTCGGGTGACAGAACTCGAATTTGAAAGTACTCCTCACGTGTCGACGATGGTGATGCCGAAGCTTCGGATGTTTCTACACTCGTACCCTTTGGCGACAACATTGTTTCGTTGCGCACGACGAGTTCCATCTCTTCGGGCTGCGGTAGCACATCGCGAACGGGAAAGAACGCTACTGGAATCGTCAAGTTGGGAATGATAAACCGAGCGGTACCATTTTGGTGAGTGAGTGATGAATTGTCGGAAACCGAATTGGTGACAAAGTTCGCGTTCAAATCAGGACGTAGCGGGTTGTCGTTATCGGTCGCCGAAACGACTCCGCTGGAAACACTCTCGGTTTCGCCCGCTCGAATCGGCAACGACTGCTCAGCGATCGTCGGGTTCGGATCGAGCACACCTTGCGTGACGGTGTCACCAGTAAGGATGATCGATTCATGATGGCGAACCGAAAAACGGACCTCCAATGGCGCGGTCGCCGACGAGCGGCCATTGAGTGTGCTGCTTAGAATGTCCTGCTCGGTGTAAACGTGAGAAACACTTGTCGCTTGTCCGCCGACGATGGAATCAACCTGCTGATAACGATTGGTCTCAGCACCCCAATCGATGTTTAGCGTTAAACCTCGTTCGCCCGTTTGTCCAATTCCGACCGTTAGCACACCCTCACCGTCGTTGGCATTCGCTTGTTGCAATCGATTGGTACGGATGGAATCAGGGTCGTAGAACGCAGGATCGATCGCCCCGATCACAGGTCGAGGTGAGAACGCACGGGCGACACCGACGTCATCACCCGTGCGAATTTCAATTTGTTCGCCCAAGACAATGTTCGCCGCGTCGAGTTGTACCGCTCCAAGAGTTGACTGTGACGCGATGATGCCGACACCGTTTCCTATCCTTAGTTGATCGTCCACACCATTTCCAGCATCCAATTGAATACGTCCATTATCGCCGAGAGCGATAATGATTGGGGTTACTTCGAATGCGGAGTTAAGATCTTGATCGCGCTGATCTGCGATGACGATGTCGTCGGCGGCCGAGACGCGGATTTCTCCGTCGCTGGTGGTGATGCTTTCGAGTCGAACCGAATTCGATTCGCTGATCTCAATCGATCCCTCTTGAATCGCTGTAGCCTGCACCCGATCGATGGATGTTTCCAATGCATTACCAACACCGATTCCACTCAGGCTGGTCAAAATCACGCCTCCGAAATCAGCATCCATGTCCTGATTGGTATCACCCGAGTCAATAATCGCCCCCGATTCGGCAAGCACCGTCACCGCGCCGTCCGAAGGGTTGAGAGTCCGAAGGCCTGTCAGGTAAACGTCACGCATCGATTCGAGCCGAATCGTTCCGGCGGCCGCGTCGACCATTGCCCCCGAGTCAATGACGATGTCTCGATCGACGAGTAGGACAATGTTGCCACCTTGGCTGCGGATCGATTCGCTGAGTCGTAAGTCCGCAAGATCAACGCCCGCAAGATCGCTTCTGACTTCGATCCGTACATTGCCGCCCCCTGAATCGATTCGCCTGACTTCCATCCCTTCGTTCGAATCGTAAAGGGTCACATCACCACGCGATTGAATCGACTCAACCGAGGCAATTTGATTGTCAACATTCGACAGGTCAATTGTATTATCGCTCGATACCGTTAGGCGATCGATGATGAGTGAAGAGCCGCCCGCTTGCTCAATGCGTCCGACGATGTCTTGGTTGACGCCGAGGACGAGATGTCCATTGGCTGCGTTGATCGATGCAAGAGTGATGTCACCGGCATCGCGTATCGTCAACACATCACCGCCGGAGTTGCTAGTGATCACGCTGCCGCTAAAGTCGACGTTGCCGTGTTGAGCATTGATCATGATCGAGTCATCGATATTGATCGAGCCACCTACTTCCACGTCACCTCCACCCGAAGCAATTTGGATTTGGGTCGTGGTCAGCGGGTCGCCATGGATCGACACGTTTCCGTTGGCTTCGATGGCGATCTTATCCGCTGATATTAAGCCATCCAGAGTGACAGTCGACGCTTCACTGGTCAGATTTAGATCACCAGCAACTTCAATCGGACCACGCTCCGCCGTGATGATCGACGTCGATGTGATGCTCAGGTTCTCGAGTCGATGTCCACCCGAATCGTCGGCACTGCCGAAGTCAATGCTTGCACCGGAAACCATCTGATTGCCAAGATGGATCGACAAACTGGCGGCGGCGGCGTCAGCGGTAACGGTAGCATCACCGAGGAACACTCGCCCGGAAGTGGCAGAGATGTCGACATCGCCGCCCAGAATCAAACGACCTTCCACCAGTAGATCGCCGCGGTTGACGTTTAGCTCAAACGGGTCTCCAGCGATTGCGAGATGAACGTCGCCGCTGAGCAAAAGTTGATCATCGAGCAGGTCAAACTCGCTCGAGACATTTTCGTTCAGCGTGATCGATTCGGCATCGATCGTGTAGCTCGATTCGCGAATCGGTCCGCTGCTCGATGTCGTTAGCGATACCGAATCCAAACCGGCACCATCGAATAGGGTCACATCGAGTCCACTCGGTAGCTGCGCTTCGAAGACGTCGTCGCCGCCGGCAAGAAAAACAATGATTTGGTTTGACGTGACGGAGTTTTGTGAAAGCGGTTCGGTTTCGCTCGCTCCAGGATGGCCCGCGATCGAGATGATTTGGTCATCTTGGTTGTAGAGCGTCAGGTCACCCACCGCATCGACTTCCAATTTGACCGTGTCGGCTGCCGCGGTACCAGTGATAACCAATTGGCCCAAATCGTTGAGCACGGCCGACGCATCCAGGACAATCCGAGGTTCCAGACGCCCAAACATCGGCCGCAGCCCGCGCCGAAGGTGGATTGGCAGCGGTTTGGGAGAACGGGTCCACCGATCGGACAACGAGGACCAGCGTGACATCATTTGGATGGCACTTTGGCATCTTAGCGATAGAAAACGCTGGATTTTCATGCGGATCGCGGACAAAGAGAAAAAAAGGCTGCGTTACGGCCACCGACCCATTGCTTGGGGACTCTCTATGATAATCGATCGTCGCCAAAATGAATGCATGAAAACAGAAGAGTGGCGCAAGCTTCCAGCTTGCGGTTCCTCCCTCCTTGCAAACCTCCCCTCCTTGCAAACAAAATCTACACGAAAAGATGAACAAAACGGGCCTGGGCTTTCTATAAAGTAAGGGACACCCTACCCTGATATGGCTGTTTCGGTAGTGGATCTGATTAAAGATCCTATGCTCTGCGGGATCTCTTACAAGATCCACTACGAATTGCTGCGTTGTCAATCACATATTTCTGGCTACAGTAACGAATACGTTGCTGCCTGTTTCCCTCCATATCCCCCATCCGATAGCGACATGCAAATCTGTTTGCTTTTGCGGTGTTTCTACACACCGAAATCAATGCTCGGCTTGGCTTTTGCCATTCCACTTCTATTCTCCGCGTCTGGCTGCGAACAATCCGACCCGGTCGTGACCTATGAAATACCGACGGAGGCACCTGCGGCCTTTCGTGGCGATACGCAGCAAATGCTGGCTGCGATGTTCCCGGCCGAAGGTAAAACGTGGTTCTTTAAGGTCACAGGCCCCGAATCAGCAATCGAGTTAGTCGAGTCCGATTTGAAGAACTTTGTCACGAACGTCAAATTTACCGGCGGGAATCCCGATTTAAGCGAACTACCCGAGGGCTGGCGAATTGGCGCAGACAAACCGATGCGATTCGCTTCAGTCAACATCGATACACCTGAAAAGCAGCTTGACCTAAGCATATCGTCGCTATCCACTCAGTCGGATTGGGATGCGGAGGTGTTGGCTAATGTGAATCGGTGGCGGCGCCAATTTGGTATTCCACCCTCCAGCAAAAAATGGGCGGAGGGCGAGGCATTTGAGGTTGCTGCCGCCGACGAGCAAGCGATTTGGGTCGACCTGAAAACCGAAGCAACAGACGACAATCCTGCGATGGCAGCTGGCCCAATGACGGCTCCGCCGATGGCCGATGTGATGAATAGCCGAATGCCCAATGATGATGTTCACAGCGGTTTGGCAATGCCCGCATCCGCGGCGGAGCAACCAGCGACCGCCGAATCGCAAGAGGACGCGAAAGAGGACGCGGACGCCAATTCGAAAATCAAGTACGAGCGCCCCGATGGATGGCGGACGGGACGGATGTCCTCGATGCGATTGGCTGCCTTTAATGTTGGCCCCGAAGACGCGGAAGCCGAGATTACCATCATCCCGGCGGGTGGTGACCTGCGGGGCAATGTCGCCCGTTGGCTCGGCCAGATTCGCCCCAGTGGTGTCTCCGATGAGACTGTCGACAAAATGATTGAGGATGCAGAAAAAATCGTTGTGGATGGAAAGGAATCCCAGCGGTTTATCCTCGAGGGCGAGGAATCGGATGGAAAAACCACTTCAATCGACGCCACGATCGTACCACTCGAGGATGGATTTAGTTTATTCATTAAGATGACCGGGCCCGCCGAAACGGTTGCGGATCAGTATGAAGCCACCACATCATTCATTCAATCGCTGAAATTATAGACTTCGAATATGGCCAGTATTCTCACTCCAGCCGACCCACAAGACCGCCGCGACGACCAGCCCGATGGTGCTCGTCACAAAACGTCGAAAGCCGAATACGGTTCGGCCGATATGACGTTGAGTGGTGTTGCAATGACCGCGCTGCGGTCACTCGGTTCGCTCAAGTTTACCGTCGCATTGTTTGCCACTTCGCTCGTGCTGGTGCTCGTTGGCACGCTGGCACAAGACGAAATGAACATGCTTGATGTCAAGAACCGTTACTTCTTGTCATGGATTGCTGCACTGCATCTGGATGATTTTTTTCCGCAGTCGTTCTTTCCACATGAAACCAAGATACCGGGCATCATTCCCTTTCCCGGTGGTGCGTTAATCGGCATGTTGTTGATGGTGAATCTAATCGCTGCGAAGATTACACGTTTCAAGATCCATGCATCGGGTTGGAAACTTTGGGGCGGCATCACCTTTCTAGTGGGCGGCGCGTTGGTTGCTGGATTGATCATTTCGTCGGGCCACAGTAGCGATGGTCTTCAAGGTGAGCCACCGATGGAGTATGCCGAGCTTTGGAATTGGGTCTTGGCTGTCTTGGCGATCTCGACAGCTGGTTTGCTGATGACGGCGGTCCAGGCGAAAGATAAGACCGCACGAAAGTTGCTCGTCATCGCTGCGGCCGTCGCGGGCACCTCGTTAGCTTATTACCTGATTTCCGGCACTCGTATCAACGATCCCGGACTGCGAATCGTTTGGCAGTTGACCAAGGGACTCGGGGCGGGACTGATTCTGCTCGTTGGATGCCGCTTGGTATTCGACAAACAAGGTGGAAACATGCTGCTGCATCTAGGAGTGGGCCTGTTGATGGTGGGCCAATTCGTTTTCGGAGATCGCCAATTAGAACAACGACTTAGCTTGGTCGAAGGTGAATCATCCAACACGATGATCAGCCTTGATTCTATCGAATTGGCGTTCATCGATCGCGGTGAAGGTGTCGACAAGATAGCAGCGATTCCAGCCAGCCGTATGGTCCAGTCGAAAGCTTCAGGCGTACCGGTACGTGATGAGGCCCTTCCAGTCGATGTCCGTGTCTTGGCGTTTTACGATCATTCCGCTTTACGAAGGGTCGAACCGGATGACGACAACTTTGCCAACGCGGGAATTGGAACCGAGGCAATCGCCGTTCCACTCACGAAATCAGGTGGCGCTGATAACTCGGTCAATATCCCCTCGGCCTATGTGGAATTGATCGATAAGGAAACGGACCACTCGCTCGGCGTTTATATGCTGAGCCAATTGCTGTCGGATCGACAAACGTTGGTGCCCGGTGATCCGACACCGGATTCGTTCGACTCCATCACGGTCAAGGGGAAAGACTATGACATTGGGCTCCGGTATCATCGTGAAGTCAAACCGTTCTGGGTTCAACTGCAAGACGTCCGTCAAGTGACTTATAGCGGTACGTCCACGCCGCGAGATTTTTCCTCGATGATTCGAATCGTCGACACCAAGACGGGCGAAGATCGTAAAGAGCGTATTTGGATGAACAATCCGCTTCGTTATCGAGGCGAAACCTTCTATCAATCCAACTACTCGACGCTGCCAAACGGCAAAGAGCTTACCGGTATTCAAGTCGTTCGTAATTCAGGTTGGTTGATCCCCTATCTGGCTTGCAGCATTGTTGGGCTGGGGATGATGGCTCACTTTCTTGGTACACTGATGCGTTTCTTGCGCAGGCGACAACGGGAAACGGAAAAGGAACTCGCGACGCTCGCAACCTACAACTTGTCGCCTCCGAGTCGATTGCCCGTCTATGTTTCGATTGCTGCATTAGGGCTGTTTGCCGTCGTGATGCTGGTTCCCTGGTCCGTTGTAATGAACAAGCTGCGTCCGACCGCTCGAGTGCAATCGTTCGATTTCTACACGGCCGGGAAGATCCCAACCCAGTTTGGTGGACGGATCATGCCGCTCGACGCCTATGCGCGGATGACACTCAAAGCGATAAGCAACAAAGAATCACTGCCGCTCGATTCCGCCCCTTCTGGTATCTCCGAACGTGCCGATGCGAAGCGATTGTCGGCGATGCAGTGGTTGATGGAAGTGGCGGCGGATGAAAAAGAACTGAATCATTTGCCGATGTTTCGCATTGACGCCGAAGAAGTCCGCAGCGAATTGGGGCTTGAGCGACGCCAAAGCAAACTGTATTCGCTCGACGAAGTACGTAAGAACTGGAGCAATACAGAAAAGTTGATCGATGCGGCGTTCAAAAAAGAAGCGGACGATCAGTCGTTCAAGGAAAAGAAGTTGATCGAACTGAGTAGCCGCACACGCCAATACATGATCACGGCGTCGGCCATGCGGTTACCGATGCCACCACAGATTCCGGAACGTTTTTTTCCAGCCGGGACCGACGAACGGACGCGAGGGTTGTTTGCTCTGCGCCAATTGGAACAGCAGATGAAAAGCGTCGAAGCGATGCCTGCGCCCGCGATCGTACCACCCAAGAAAGAAGTGGCAGTATTGTCAGCAAACGATCCGAAGTGGGAACCCTACGGTCCCGCATTTTTCAATATGGCACGAAGTGCGGTCCAACTCGGCAATCAGGATGCGGTCCCCGCTGCTATTCGATCGTTTGGAGATATGATTGAAGCCTACGACAAGGGTGATCCCGCGAAGTTTAACGAATCAGTAGACGCTCATTTGGCAGCAGTGCAAAGCTACGAAATCGGTGGCTACAACAAGAAACTCGTTTCGCTCGAACGATGGACGCAATCCAATTGGCCTGTCGGCGTCGCAATGGTCATGTACTTGATCGCAGTCGTCATGGGGCTGGTGTTCTTCCTCGTGAATGTGCCCCGGCTTCGCGAAGTCGTCTGGGGAACACTGCTGATCGCGGTGGCCATTCATACCGTTGCCATCCTCTGCCGCGTTGCCATCACCGGACGCGCACCGGTGATCAATCTGTACTCATCGGCCGTCTTTATCGGCTGGGGCGCGGTCGTCTTTGGCTTGATCGTTGAACGTATCTTCCGTTATGGAACAGGCAATATGCTGTCTGCGGCATCGGGAGTCTTGACCCTCTTTGTCGCCTACGGGCTCAGCAGCGGCGATACGATGCCCGTGTTGCAAGCAGTCCTCGATACTCAGTTTTGGTTGGCGACCCACGTGCTGAGCGTGACGCTCGGATACGTAGCAACCTTGGTCGCAGGAACGCTGGGGATCGGTTACTTGATTGCTGGATGGGTGGGGAAAGATCCGAAAGCTCTCAAGGATTTGTATCGGTGTTGTTATGGAGCCGCCTGTTTTGGAATCCTGTTTAGCTTCATCGGAACCGTACTCGGTGGCCTCTGGGCCGACGATAGCTGGGGCCGGTTTTGGGGTTGGGACCCGAAAGAGAATGGAGCTTTGCTGATCGTGATTTGGAACGCTCTGATGTTACATGCCCGCTGGGATGGCATGGTCGCAGCAAGAGGTTTTGCCGTGTTGGCGATCGGTGGTAACATCGTGACCGCCTGGAGCTGGTTCGGAACAAACGAGCTTGGCCTCGGACTTCACGCCTACGGTGGCTTCGATTCCGGCGTGCTGATGTGGCTTTGCGCTTTCCTGGTAACTCAAATCGCCTTCATCGTCGGTGGAGTCTTGGCAGGAAAGCAACCAAGTGAGCTAACCAACCGTCAAGTGAGCTAACCAACCGTGGACAAACTACCATCCGCATCGCAGGCTCGATGGAGAAGCACTTCTGGGAAGGATCTATACGCTGAGCCGAAAGTGGTTTCCTGTCCGTCTCGCTAGCGACGCATCAAGGCGAGGTACCTGTCGAGGTACCTGTCCAGAGAATGATCACGAACACCTTGGACCACATCTCGGATCCAGATACTTGGTGCCCCCCAATCAGCACTCTCAAGAGCAGAGGGTGCCGAAAACTAGTTATCGATCCACCTCGCCCGGATTATTCATCAAAAAAGTACGACGGCCTTTCCAGGCCGTCGAAATCAACGACAGCCCGGAAAAGCTGTCGTACAGTGTGTTTTTAGCAGGTTTGTCCGAACCGATGATTGCCAAACAACTTAGCCCGGATGATTCATGGGCTTGCAAATTGTTTTGCTAACGTCTACGCCTTCAAGCGTTTACGTTCATTGCTCGAAAAACAGTCTGCTATCGCCAAAACGGCTAATGAATCATCCGGGCTAGGCGATCGAAAGGGCTGGTTGCCGCCAATCCTGGCTGTTGCCGGGCGCCGGCGTGAACGAGACTCGGAACTCTAGAGCATTTTGATTTTTGACGTGGCTGGGGCTTCCAGCCCCAGTTGAGAAGAACGCTGCGGCTGGAAGCCACAGCCACTAAACACGCAGCCTACGGCTTTTTGCAAAATGCTCTAGACTTCATTTCAGTCTTCTAACGTTCGATCCTCTAGAGTATCCATCGGACTCTTAATGCTTTTGCCAAGAACTTGGCTGACATGCACGTAGCCCATCGTCGTCTCAACATCCTTGTGCCCCATCAACTTTTGGATCGTCTGAATGTCCGTCCCCGATTCGACAAGGTGCGTCGCGAAACTGTGACGCAGTGAATGAGGCACACCGTTTTTTGGAATCTCCGACAATCTTAGCCCGGATTATTCATGAGTTCGCATAATGTTTCGATAACTCCCATGCAGCAAAGCGTTTACGTTCATTGGTCGAAAAACAGTCTGCGCATTAGCCGTTTTGACGCTAGCGGGCTGTCGATTTAATTGTTTAACGCTTAGCCGAAGGCGTCAGCTTTTCCATAAGCGGTCGCCTATGGCTTGGCGTTAAACAATAAGTCGAGTCAAACCGACTAAATCAGCAGGCCGCTAGCCCGGATTATTCACGAGACACCAAACAAAAAGGGCCTTTCTTGCGTCTAAGTGTTTAACAACCAAGCACTTTCGACAAACAAGGAAGACCCTTCATGAGTTTACAGTCTGCGCAGCAATTTGTCTTG
>NZ_SJPY01000008.1:0-78476 GCF_007860185.1 Novipirellula aureliae | reverse complement strand
ATTCGAGAAAGGGATATGCCGAGGTTGTTTTCCGACAAACCACAGACGACTTCCTGGCTGCATTGGAGAATGCGTTTTGGCACTTCGGTGGAGTGCCCAAGACAACCGTGATCGACAATCTTCGAGCGGCAGTCAACAAACCCTGATTGGTACGATCCCGAACTCGTGCCCAAACTGCGTGCATTCGAAAAACACTACGGCACCACGATCCTACCGACAAGACCTTACACGCCCCGTCATAAAGGCAAGGTGGAACGCGGTGTTGATTATGTTCAAGAGAACGCACTGCGTGGACGAACCTTCGCCACCTTGGCTGAGCAAAACGATTATCTCTCGCACTGGGAAGCGACAGTCGCTGACTTGCGGATTCATGGAACGACTCGTAAGCAAGTTCGCGCACACTTCCTTGCATCAAAGAAAGGGGCCTTGATGATGTTACCACTTGAACGCTTTGCAAACTTCCAGGAGGCACGCCGTATCGTTAGTCGTGATGGCCACGTTGCGATTGACCGTGCGTTCTACAGTGCGCCACCGGAGTATGTTGGCCGCGAAGTCTGGGCACGTTGGGATGCACGAACTGTTCGTCTGCTCGACAGTGAACTCAAAACGATTGCCGTTTTCGCTCGCAGTGAGCAAGGAAAATTCAATACCAAATCTCAACACATCGCTAGCGAGAAGATCAACTCGATTGAGCGAGGTGGTTCCTATTTACTGCGAAAAACGGCGTTTATTGGCGATTGCAGCGCTCGTTGGGGTCAAGCAATGCTACGTGAAAAAGGGATTCGTGGGCATCGCGTGCTACAGGGGCTACTGGCTTTATCAAAGAAACATCGCTGTGACCAAATCGAACAAGCGTGTGAAATCGCCTGGCGTCATGGTGATTACCAGTTACGAACGATTCGCAAATTGATCGATCGTAGCGGGCCGGTACAAGAGCTGATGCCGTTCTTGGACGACCATGAGCTGATTCGTCCTCTGGCCGACTATGACCGCTATGTGCACGAGTGCGTGCAAGACAAACTCACGTATTGACGTGATACTCTCAATTGAACCTTTCAAGGAGGAAATGGACTAATGAATGAATCATTATCACGAATGTTAAGAGAACTTCGTCTCGGCGGCATGGCCGAAACGCTTGAAGTTCGGTTACAAGAAGCGAGAGCAAGCGGGCTAACACACCAGGAGTTCTTGGAGTTGGTGTTGGCCGATGAGACGTTGGTTCGCAATGACCGAAAGATCGATCGCGGGGTGCGACGTGCAAGCTTTCGAGATGTGCGTCGCCTCGAGGATTTTGACTTTTCGTTTAATCGCAGTATCGATCGTGCAAAGGTGTTTGAGTTGGCCAGTGGACACTTCTTGCGAAGTGCGAAAGACGTCCTGCTGTGTGGCCCACCGGGGACCGGAAAGAGCCACCTTGCGCAGGCCGTTGGTCATGCCGTTATCCGCTCAGGTGCAATCGTTTACTATCGCAGCATCTTCGACGTTGTTCGAGACTTCTTGCATGACGAGGCGATGGGCGGCGAAGAAAAGGTACTGGCTCGTTACTTGAAGCCGGACCTGTTGATCATCGATGACATGGGGATGAAGCAGCTGCCCAAACGCAGCGGTGAATATCTGTTTGAAATCATCATGCGTCGCCATGAAGTTCGCAGCACGATCATGACAACGAATCGTCCACTAGAGGACTGGGGCAAGTTGATTGGCGATGTTCCGAGTGCCAGTGCGATCTTAGATCGCTTCTTGCAATCGGCCGAGATCATGAAAATTACAGGGCGGAGCTATCGTCTGAAAAACAGTGGAAAAAAATCAAAAGGGGCCAAAGCGCCCCCCGGCTCCGCAGCCGAAGAAAAAGAATAGATCAGGTAAACTAACCAAATCCAAACCACCAATTTCAAAAGGGACCACAAGCGCCCATAGGTGGTCCCTTTTCAAGCGCCCAGTGACACTTCACGTGGGCTTTGGTTAAGATGACTGCAATTCTCAGCAACTAGCCCCACCTGGAAATCACAATGAAGCAAGACGAACGCACGCGAGCTATACTTGAGCGGATTCTCGGTGAATTGCTCACATTGCAAAAATGGGCGGGCAGATTCGACCTGGACGAAAACAAAGTGCTGGGTATCTGTAGAGGCATTGAAGCCGATGTCAATGAGTTTCTGGTTGATCCTATAAGCGAAAACGACCGCGAGGCGATTGATGACATTTTGAATGACATTGAATCGGGAACAATCTCGCCCGCAAAAGACGATGTTCGTCGTCGGCTTCGCGAGGCAGGTGTGAGTGAATCAAGTTTCTTGCGTTACGTTGACGTTTGCAAGCACTCGGGCGATTTTGGCGAGGCCGTGGAGGCAATGGCGAACGCGGGTTATTCATACGTACGAAATGCGTCCCCGAATAAAGAGATGAAGCCCAACTTTTTAGGGGCTACAACGTATGTTGAATTGGTTGACACGACAAAAAACGCAAAAAACATCGCCTGCCAACTACCAGTTATTCCCCGAATTGGCGAGTCCATTGAAGCGATCAATGGTGATTTGCAAGAAGTTGTTGATGTGCGGCACGTAGTAATTAAAGACGACGCTGACCAACGGTACGCAACTTCTTGCGTCTACGTCTACTATGCTCCGATTGAAACGACTGACGACGCGTCGTGACTCGGATTAGTCAAGCAATCCGACTTCATCCTGGCAACCCACCACACCTTAACGACATGCACTGTCACGATTCTGAAGATTTGAATATTCTGATTTCGCTAGACCCACCGATCAAACGTGCCACAGGTAATTTGGATGTAAATAGTTACCCAATACCGGTCTTAACTTCAAAACGCAGGCCCATACACTTTGTCACTCCATCGAAGTCCGATTCTCGACTCTAAATCCGCCAACGCCTTCTGTCCAGAGCAATGTGTTGAAGACCATTCTTGCTTTAAGCATAGATTTTGCTTCGTCGAAGACCATCTTCTCGCCGCCGATCAACCAGACGAGGCACAATTCGTTTTCAAGGAGCATTTTGTTGACCGACTGGCAATCGAAGAGTGCAAAACTTGGCCCATCATATTGAAGTGATGGGTCAATGAAGATTCTCTTCCCGCTGCGATCAACCCAACTGTCAAAACGGCCGCGATCGTAATCAAGCTGGAGCTTTTCGATCATGAACGCGGAAGGCATGTAGAGATTTAGATTAGTCGTGTCAGTGGATTGATCGCCACTACCCTGTTCCCATTCGTACTCCGCGTAGGGGACGGCATGGGCTGTCTTGATATTCCAACTCTCGTCCTGGGAGAGACGGTCCTGAATCAATACCGATTGATGCCAAGGATACTCGCGCAAATAGACTTGATGCCCAGTTGATGTCGAGACTACGAAATGCGGGTCAATAAAATTTTTGCTCTTTAGCTCCTTCTTCAGGAATCCAATATCTTGCTTCGACACGACGATCGAGTTAATCCTGAACCAGATATCACGCACCAGCGTCGAGTGATCCCCGCTGAGCGTTTGCTCTCGCCATTTTGAAAAACCTCGCATCGAATACCACTCGTTGTTCGATCGGTCCACGACTTTTGCGTGGCAGTCAAACTTAGGAAGGTCCTTGGGGTCCTCGCACCAAAGTCGCTTTGCTTCATCCGATGCGATCTTGAACGTGTAGTCAAACGGCCGCCACCAGACGCTTGCATCCCATTCACCAAATCCAGAATCCGATGTTTTGCGCAGCCAGTGGGTAGGATCTATGTCGCGTTCCCATGGCTGCCAAGGCCCACGGTAGTGCGATGGTTTGGGAGTATCTTCGTATCCTTCTTCATCTTTGTAGTGAACATTGTCTGATAGGTGTGCCAAGAATTTGTGCAGCGAAATTCTCTGATACTTCTTGCCAATCCTCTCGGTTCGAGGACGCCCGCGGCCATCATATCCGAGCGACTTCTCAAAGGAATCAAATCGCTCTGCTGTCCAGCCAAGTTCCATCGCATGCTTACAAACCCAGCGTTTGGCCCATTTTCGACTGAAGGACGCGAGAACATGGTCATGTCGCCAGAATCCCTGTGCCCAGCGAAAGCTCTCCCGCTGTGCTGCGTTCAAAGACTCGTTGAATGCTTGCCATGCGGCATCAACATCTTCTTGGCTGGGAGCATCTAAGTCATTTGCAGTGGGAGCCAATACGCTTGCATCCATCGCCTCAACTAGGGTCTCCCTAAGCTCGTCATTCACCTCGCCATCAACGAGCTCTTGATCCTCATAACTGGATAGCAGTTGCTCAATCGTGACATTGATGTCCTGAGCGCTGGACGCACCTGGTCGCCGCCATCTGGCTTCTTCCTTTTTGCGGGTAGTTTCTACTGCTTGATTGAACAACTCTCGAGACGCTTCCTCCAGGTCATCAACCATCCGCTCCAAGATTTCCGCTTGTGTCTCTGATTTCGCGACGCTGAGTGGGGTTGGTGACCATTTGTGAACTGAGTTCATCGTGTAGTTGCCGAAATCGTCTGAAAAAACGGAGTACTCAATCTTATTGCCGTACTTGTTGAACTCATTTGGATCAGGGTCCTCTAACGGCCATTCGCTTCTATAGGGAGGCCGGCATTCCTCAATCTTGACCGAATCGTCGAGACATCCCCTTGCTGCGGCAAGCTCAACGATTCCACGCGCGTAGTCGCGAAGCAAAACGTGCGGAGTTGCAAAGCCAGCGCTAAACAAATTGTCGAAAACGAATCTCGCTGCAATCTTTAACTCACTGTCTTCGACTGAATTGCAAAGTCCTCCGTAGCCTGCTGCATACAGCCTCTCCTGAAGGTAGAGATCGTCGATACCCTGAAAGGTGCCCAGTAGTTGGACAAATAACCCTGGGTATCGAGCAATCAGCCGCGCGGCCGCTTTTGTGGCTTGATCGCGCGTCTTTCGGTTTGTGGTTGTTGTGAACCAAATCAAAACAATCAGGGTGAAGTAGACTTGTTTCTCATCGGCAAACTCAAGATCACCGAACGTTGCCCATTCGATCACAGATCGAATTACGGACTCCGTTTGATCGTACTCCTCCTGGAAATCGTTCTTAGCAACGTAGACCGACCAAATAGCATCTCGATTCGGCATGTCATGCTTTGCCAGGAACTTGTGCAACAACTCAGCGTTCCAGGGATGGTCTGGTTCGATCGCGAACCGAATCATCAGATCAAACTTTTGATGCTGGACGCCAAATTCGTAAGGAACCAGTGAATTGAAGAGGTCGCGCGTTCGGTCGCTGAAAGACGAAGGGGAACGGAACGGTAACGTCTCGAAAAAGTAGTCGTCTGCCGCCTGCGGATGATCTTTCGTTTCATCAGGAAGTAAATCCCAGAACTCGACTCCAAATTTCTCTGGTACGGCAATCGCAAGCGCCGTCAATATTCCGTGGCATTGTCCATGACGCTTATCCGCGATCAGCTTTCCAAGAGGATGGCTCACTTCGAACAGCTCTGCCGGGTCACCAATTGCTCCCAGTAGTTGTCGAGCGACGAATTGATCGCAAAAGCGTTCATATGCAAATCGAACGATCGGTGCTGGGCGCAAACGGTCATGCTGATTCATCTGGTAGTCGATGTCTTCGGCCAGCGCGCCCTCGCGTAGCAGCGTTTGGAACAGAGACTCATTGGGGCTTACGCTAGTGTCAACCGCGTTAACGATTTCGGTCGCCTTGTCCCAAGGCAGGCCGAAAAGATGATCTGGATACATGGCGCCGGCAACTGCCTCAAGTGCTTTTTGACAAACTCGGTCGTTGATCTCCGTTTTTCGCTTTCTGCTGACGACTCGCTCAAGCGATTTTAAATAAATATCGAACAATCGAGTCGATCCTTGGTAGCCCTTCGGCCAATTCGTTTCGCCCATCTGCTTTAGCGCGGTAGCGCAAGTTTTCAGAAACAATGGATTGGAAAATTCCGGCGCTGAAATTGGCGTGGTTGGCTTTGCAATTCCCTGCCCAGACAAATAAACGGAGGCCGCCCTGTGCTCATGTCCGCGAAATCCTTCGTGCGTAACACGAAGCATTTCGCCGGTATCTACATGCTCGGGAACAAGTCGTTCGTCAAAGCGAGAGCGACAGCTTAAAGCCAAACTGATATGTGGAAACCGCTTCACATCTTCGAGGAAACCGACAAGGTGATCCATCCATTCGTCGCGACAGTTGCCTTCATTAATAGCGTCAACAAGCACAACCGCGTTGCCTCTTGAGGCTTCGCCAGCTGCATCGAGTGCACCAAGGACTACTTCATAGGAATGCCCATTAAGATCAAGCAGGTCCAACAAAACAGTCAGGGGATTTCCGCCTCGATAATGTTGTCCAAGCAACAGGACCGCTGGTCCCTTGTTCTGAACGTAACCCTTCGCAAAGTCGCAAAGCAAATGCGACTTCCCGCTTCCTGCTTCACCGAGTATCAGCACCGCAGATGCGACGTTCGCGTTAACAAAGTCGCTTTCCAAGAATCCAGAAAACTTGCCGAATTGCTGGAAGGCGAAGCAATACACTTCATCGCGGTATGAACTCGAATGCCTATCTGCTCGCTTGCTCGCCGCCTCTGACTTGCTGCAGGCTTTTTCAAACCCTCGCAAGGTCACCGCAACTTTCTCGGCCTGTTGTTGAATCCAAACGAGTCGATTCCGATCGCTCGATAGAATCACTGAGTTGACAAGACTCTTGAACTCGTCGAGCGTTTTTAGCACTGGAGCACGCTGGTCCTCGACGTCAGTTGACGGTTTAGTCGCCACGAAGGACGTCACATCTTTATCCCATTGAACGGCTGTGCGATTGAGTTCTTTCCAGAATTCTTCTCCATTAACCAATCCGTCCAGCGTCTTTGCGATAGGAAGATCGACATGAAATTCGGGAGTGTATCGTTCGCCAAGTGCTTTTTCTTGCTTCTCGAGACAGCGTTGTAGCTTTTCGCTAGTTAGCACTACCGAGTTGAACCAATACAAAGCTCGGCCAGAGTATTGCGGATCGTCCGACTGAAGAGGCAGCAGCATTTCGTGTGCGCCCCAATACTCAAACTCGACGCTCATGCCCCGTTCAGCCGCAAAGTCAGTCCATCTCTTGACGTACTCATTCCATTCATCGAGCACAGAAACCGTCTGTTTTCCACCTGGTCCTGTCGTTCGTGTATCTGTCCGATCCAGCGGCACGCACACATAGTACTTCCGCAGTCTCGGATGCTTCTTGATCGCGGTCTTGACGGATTCGTCGATCTGCTCCCACCTTTTTGGATTCACGCCGTCAACAAAGAACTTCGCCTGCCAAGCATGCTCTGAACCATCTTCGAGAATCCAATAGCATTCAACTCCTGCATCGCCTCCCGATCCTTCCTTGCGAATGAACGACCTTGCAGTCGCTGGCGGAGCTAGGTGCGCTAGCTGACAAACTAACTCCTCAAGCCCGCCTTGCTGACTGCCACCAAAGCATCGAATGGTTCTAAAACTGTTTTTGTCAATCATTGATTCGCCACACCGCCACGAAACTTTAAAAACCGCTGTCACAAGTATCAACGTTTTTACCTCAGTTTGAAACCGCGGTTCAAGTGGGTTTGGATTGTGATGAATACGGAAACCAGTTGGAGTTGTCGGGGAAGGCGAATTTGTGAAAGCCCAGTAAGAAGTCCGTCCATAAAGTCACTTCTACTCTACGCTGAGAATGGAAAGGTGTCAGAGAATGGAAAGGTGTCAGGACTCTTTACCAGCGGTTTGATTGGTATTATTCTATTGACATGCCCCGGAGAATGGAAAGGTGTCAGGACTCTTTACCAGGAGGAGAATGGAAAGGTGTCAGGACTCTTTACCAGCGGTTTGATTGGTATTATGCTATTAACATGCCCCGGCCTAAACGTGCTGACGAGAAAGATGCGATTTACCATGCCTTGAATCGAGGCAATGGCCGGTCGACGATTTTTAAGAAGGATGCAGATTACGAGGCTTTTGAAAACATCCTCGCCGAAGGTCTGACGCGGTCCTCCTGTCGCATTCTTTCCTATCAACTAATGCCCAATCATTGGCACTTTGTACTTCAACCCACTGTAGATGGCGGAATGAGCGACTTCTTGCGTTGGGTTAGCCTGACGCATACGATGCGTTATCATGCCCATTACAAAACCGCAGGGGAGGGACATGTTTATCAAGGCCGATTCAAAAGTTTTCCGGTTCAGGATGACGATCACTTCCTGGTTTTGTGCCGATACGTTGAGCGTAACGCGAAACGCGTCAAACTAGTGAAGGATGCCGAAGATTGGCGTTGGGGTTCGTTGTATCGCTGGAGTCGATCAAGTGAACCGTTGCCTCGATTGTTAACTCCGTGGCCGATTCCACGCGAAGCGAATTGGATTCGACGGGTCAATGAGCCTCTTGATGAAAAAGAAATCGATTCAATCCGTTGGTCGATCCGGCGCGGTAGTCCGCTTGGGGAACCAGGATGGGTGGAGTCAATCGCACGTCGCTTGGACCTTGAATCAACCTTACGCCCTCGGGGACGCCCGAAGAAAAAGCTACCAAACGAGTCTCGATTGCCAAGAAATGAATCCTGACACCTTTATCTTCCCGAAGAAAAAGCTACCAAACGAGTATCGATTGCCAAGAAATGAGTCCTGACACCTTTATCTTCCCAAACGAGTCTCGATTGCCAAGAAATGAGTCCTGACACCTTTATCTTCCCCTGACACCTTTATCTTCCACAAGAAATGAGTCCTGACACCTTTATCTTCCAAACGAGTATCGATTGCCAAGAAATGAGTCCTGACACCTTTATCTTCCACAGTTTCGTTTGAGCCGATTTGTTGCACGGGGCGAATCATTTCACGACCCAAAACGAGGAAATTCAAAAGTCGAGTTAGCGATTCATTCGTTTTCGCTTCCAAGCCGGGCATTCGCCTCGCGATAAAGAATCTTGGCCGACAGCCAGTCATGGGGCACCATCGGCAAACCGTCGTTGCGTGCGAGATTCAGTCGACGTTCGTTATCACCGAACCAAGCAACACTCTTGTCCATCCACACTTTGGCCTGGGCCTTATCGCCCTTTTCGTGGTATGCGATCGCAAGCACCAACCAGTTGCAAACGTGCGCATGCCAATCCCCTTTTTCGATGGATCGTTTCGCCCATGAAACCGCATCGTCCCAGCGGCCGGCCTGTAGGTGCGCCGCCGCAAGCGTATGCAGATGCCACTTTTGTGGGTCCATTTCAACGCAACGTTTCGCCGGACCGAGAGCTGTGGTTTCGGTTGAATTGAAATCCAATCCGAGCGCCCGCGCATACAAATATAGCGTCCTGGCCGAAGCAGAATCGTCGAGTCCGGACTCAAATTCCTTACAGAGTGTCTCGTAAGCATCCTGCTCGTCCGCCAGTAGCAGCACCGCCGCCAAGGGCAAGAATTTTTCGGCGTGATTATTTCTGAGAGCATAAACTTTTCGGTAGCTATGACCGCTTCTGTTCCACTGTTCAGCTCTCGCCTGAGTGTTGGCCAGTTCCTCCCAAAGTGTCGCATTCTCTGGGTCGTCTTGAACTCGTTGATCGAGCGAATCGATGACACTCTGCCAATTTTCGTCTATCTCGGCAGGCCCCAAGAGTCGTTCAAGTTGTTCTTGAAGCTTGGTTCCTCGAGCGTTCACCGAGACGACCTTCCCGTCAGCGCCAACCAGGATCGCTGTAGGGATTGCATGAATTCCATACTTCACGGCCATCGGGTGTTTCCATCCTGCATCTTTTTGAAACAGATTCGCCCAGGGAACCCTATTCCTTGCCAGATAGGATTCAAGTTTTGCGTGATCGGTATCGAGACTGATCCCGAGAACATCAAAGCCACGGTTTCGATACGCTTCGTAGCAACGCCGGACGTTCGGGGCTTCTGCGATGCAAGGGCCGCACCAGGTTGCCCAAAAGTCCACGAGCACGACCTTGCCCGTGTACTCTTGCCAGCTAAACTCTGCGCCCGAAAGCGTTTCGCCATCGAGTTCGATCGGCTTGCCGATCATGTCGAACTTACTCTGCAATCGGTCACGGTAGTTTAGAAGCGAGGCCGTCATCCGTTTCACCGTTTCGTCCTCAACAGACTGCAGCGTCTCAGTTGCGAGATCGAAGACGACGATCGCGTTATCGTATTCACCGAGCTGTTCGAATTGGCGACTCAGACTTGAGACAAAGGCGAGCACTAAACGCACTTTCAATGGATCATCGGCATCGGTGAGCAACCCACGAGTATCGTCCATGAGTTTCCGCCGCTCGTCCGATGTCATGGAATCGATTGTGTTTGATCGCTGCTGTAGCTCTCGAATGCGATTGACCAGTTTGATGAACTCCGGGTCGGGTCCCTTCGCAACGGATGCAATACTCTCGGGCGATTTCAGTTCAATTCCGACACTGGATTCCGCTTCAACCGGCACGTATTCCATTTGTTGTTTCAAATCATGAAACGTGACGTTCACCGCCGTCCCGGACGTGTTCAATGCATGAATTCCAACCGACACGGCGTTAGCGTTGGGCAGCGTTGCGGTTCCCATTTCATTCCACGATCCATCGACATCACGGACAAGTCCACGGATCACGCCGTCATTCATCTCAACACGTAGTTGGACCGGCTTTTCATTGTCGATTGGATAGTCCACGAATTTTGCCATCCGAACGTCCTGGCCGCCATGCCGCATCTCAAATACGACGTAGTGCGATGCTGAACCACGCCTACAAAAACTCGCGCGTTCGAGCCGCACATAATTCTTTTCGTCTTTCAAAACAGAGATTCCTCCTGAAACGAAGGATTTGCCACTCATCGTTTTGACATCAGGAAGATACAGATCGCCATCGACCGTGACTTCCAGTGCGAATGGACCTTCCATTGACTGGCAAACTCGTGGCGAGTTCATCTGACCTTTTTCCACATCAAGCCTATGGCTTGCTTCGCCCAGATTCATTTGCAGGCGATTCTTGCCGATTGTGAACGTGCAATCACCGTCAGGGTCGGACAAATGCCCCCAGCCAGAAATGGTGCCATAGACGTAATCCCCGGCTAAGGCGAAACTTCCATACAGTGTGATGAAAAACATCGTGACTGTTGCAAAGTAAGTTTTCACGGAATGTTCCTTATGATGAGACGAAACGGACGTAAAGAGTTAGGTTACCAAAATTCGGACCGTCGACCGATGAGTTTTTGAAAATAGGTTGATAAATTGATTCCGACCTGCGGCATCGCGGACTTGGCTGTCGGATCCGTACCGACGAGAGCAATTGGACAGATGCCCCCAGCCCTATACGACGCAGGCGACTCGTTCGCGTAGTCCAAACACCCAACGCGATTTCCACAACCGCACGATTCATAGGGCGATGTCTACTGCGACCAGCATGCGAGTCAAGAACCTGGCGACGAATTGACGGTAAACCTTTATCGGCTGCTCGCTGGTGTGGACCCGTTCGAATGCCGTATAATCAAACGCGTCGCTTAGCGTCTTTACGCGAAGTTGGCGAAATGGTCCTGATCTGATCAATACTCCCTCGGTGGTGTGGAGCTTTGCATCGCACGGGTTGCCAATGGGAGTCCGGTTCTGCGAAAGGGGTGCCGCTCAATGCAATCCCCTCGATGACCCGCCAAGTGGGCGTTTTAGAGTATTTATCGATCCCCCAATCACCTCGGTTATCGACTATGTTCTGTACTTTGTATTCTTCGCTTCTTGCCGGGATTGTCTCATTGGGTTTGGCGATCTTCTGGGCGACTCCTATCTTGTCCGGTGAAGGTGAGCCACTGCGGGTGATGAGCTTCAATATCCGCTACGGATCTGCGAAAGACGGAGATAACCATTGGGACAAGCGGAAACACCTCGTGGCGAAATCAATCGAGGAGTTCGCCCCTGATCTGCTCGGGACTCAGGAGACGCTCGCTTTCCAGAAAACCTATCTGCAGCAGCAAATTCCGAGATACACCAGCATTGGTGTGGGACGCGACACCGGAGGCGACGAAGGTGAGATGACCGCCATCTTCTATCGCACGGATCGATTTGAGGAGGTTGACATGGGCCATTTCTGGCTTAGCGAAACACCAGCGATTCCTGGTAGCATGTCGTGGGACACGAGTCTGACGCGGATGTGTTCTTGGGTCAAACTCCGTGATCGGCTTCAACCTTCGCTCCGTCCTGTCCTATTCATGAACACGCATTTCGATCATCGCGGTCCGCGGGCCCGCGTCGAGTCGGCGAAGTTGGTACGTCAACAAGCTTTCCAGATCGGCGAGGGTTGCGACATCGTCATCACTGGCGATTTTAATTCCGGTGTCGGTTCGGAACCCTATCGAGCGATGTTCGAAGCGGAATCGCCGGCAACCACGCCGACCGACACCTTTGCAGTCGCAGGCGATTCGAGTGCTGGCGAAGCGACATTCTCTGGCTTCCGGGCCGGGGTCACCGACGGCGGACGTATTGACTGGATCGCAGTAGCCGGCCAATGGACGATTCGGAGTGCCGGGATCGACCGAACGGACTATCAAGGCCGTACACCGTCGGATCACTACCCGGTAACCGCGACGATTGTTCGCAGCGGAGTTCCAAAGTGACCGACCACGCTTCGTTTCATCGCATGGTTCGCCGCACATGTTAGTCAAATTCGGAAGCGGTAATTCAGTCCACGATTTGGATTCGACTTTAAGACGGAGTGAAGCCCAAGGTACCGTCTATGATGATATAGGCCTGTACGGTCAGGCATCCACCATCACAGGTACCAAATACCAAAATCATGAATCGAGTCGTGTCGAAAGTCGACAAGACAGATCGAGTAGGTCGATAGGCAGCGTTGTAGGTATTTAGAACTGCTGAGTTTTTTCCGAATTTTGAGGAGACCGACGCAGTTTTCACAAAATGGTTCGACGCCTCGGGCGAATAACTAAAATGCAAGGTTCTTCAGCGATCCATGGCTAAATTCATCCATCCACTTTTGACACTCCTTGCATCGCTTACGCGGCAGGAACTTGCCCAGCAGATCCGCTTCTTGAAGGCGGAAAACCAGATTCTGCGCAGCCACCTTCCTCCGCAGCGCAGTTGTGATCCCCCAATGCTACGGTCGAATTCCACAAGAACAATGTCGTCTGGACTCAGCGGCTGGCCGGGCACTTAAAATGGCCGGGCACTTAAAATGGGCTCGCACTTAGAATGGGCTCGCACTTAGAATCGTATTCGCGAGCGGCATAGCCGATTGACGCTGACGCAACGGCAATCACATACTCACCAATAAACAATGATCCTACACGTTGACATGGATGCGTTTTATGCATCCGTTGAAGAACGCGAGCGACCTGAATTGGTAGGGCGTCCGGTCGTTGTTGGCGGTACTCCCGAGGGACGCGGCGTCGTGGCTGCGGCAAACTACGCCGCCCGGAAGTTTGGCGTACATAGCGCTATTGCTACGGCGACCGCATTGCGGCTTTGTCCGGGGCTCACTGTCTTGCCAGTTCGAATGAGCTATTACGCCGAGGTTTCTCGCCAAATCCGCGACATCTTTTTTCGGTACACTCCGCTCGTCGAACCGCTCTCGCTTGATGAAGCGTTTCTGGACGTTACCGGTTGTGAATCACTTTTTGGCAAGGCGGAAGAAATCGCATTCCGTATCAAACAGGAAATCAAGCAAGAAACGTCATTGGTCGCATCCGTCGGCGTTGCTCCGAACAAGTTTCTAGCGAAGATCGCCAGCGATTTACAAAAGCCTGATGGATTGGTTGTCGTGCGGCCCGATGAGATTCAATCGTTCCTCGATCCATTGCCGGTTGGGCGACTATGGGGAGTCGGGAAAGTGACCGGCGGCATACTGGATCAACTTGGCATTCACACGATCGAGCAACTTCGCGGGCTTTCGGTTGAAACACTCAGGCAAAACTTTGGTAGTCAGGGCGAGCATTTCTGGAAGTTGTCTCGCGGGATCGATGATCGAGCCGTTGTACCAGACCGTGAAGCGAAGTCGATCTCGCACGAAACGACCTTTGCCACAGACATCGTCGAGAAGGACCTCTTGCTGGCTAGGCTATCGGATTTGACCGAACAGGTCATGCGCCGATTGCGATGTCAGAAGAAGCAAGCGAGAACGGTCCACTTGAAGATCCGCTTGTCCAACTTTCGGATGATCACCCGTTCCCGGACACTGCCGAATCCCACCGACGTGACGGCCGAAGTTTGGCAGGCAGGGAAGGAGATGCTCAACAACGCCCTTTCATCAAGTCATTTGCACCTACGTTTAGTCGGCGTCGGAGTCAGCAATTTAAGCGACGGAAGTGAACCTCGGTGGGTGCAGCAGACATTCTTCGACGAAGATGACCAGGAAAGGCAGGAACACGCAAAGCAGCGAAAGCTGGATTCGGTTACCGATGCCGTGCGGGACAAGTTCGGAAGCACATCGTTAAGCAGAGGAAACTCGCGTCTTCAATCGCGAACGGCAGATCGCAAGGATTGATTACATATTAACTCAGTGCTCTCAAAGTAGTGCTGACCGTCTTTCGTACGAAATCATCCTCCGCGTCCAAGACCGTCTCTATTTCGCCGTTGCAATCCTGGCTTTGCTTGTTCAACTCGACAAATCCGGTCCCGAAACTCGCATTGCTTAGATTCCGCAACAATATCTAATGACTTGGCTCGCTCGGAAATGTTGAACGACTACCAGAAAACAAAGAAATGGCATAAGCTTAGTTGCACCATCACCCCACAGGCCGGAGGCCGAAACGATCCACAGGCCGGAGGCCGACACATCCGCTGCCGGTTGCGTGAGCCACCGGCAGCGGATATGTCCGCCTCCGGCCTGAAAACAATGCGACGTCGGTCGAGAAGGGCTCGCTGATTATCCCCGCAGCGTTCCATAGATGCGATCACTTGGCGAGCATTTAGCCGTAGTGGATCTTGTTAAAGATCCCTCGCAACAAGGATCTATAACTAGATCCACTACGAAAGCACCGACCATCAATCCCTTCGCAGTTTTGCTTCGCAATCTGCTTTTCCTGTTCATTGTTCTTATTCACGGCTTCCGCCCTTTCGCCCGCTACACTTATGAATGACGATCGCGACCAAATCGAAGCCAACCTACGCCTGCATGTCGATCGACTTGCGGAATTGATCGGCGTACGCACTTTGAAGAAGCCCAAAACGATGGAAGCAACCATCGGTTCCATTGAAGGAGCGATTGCAAATTGCAAATTGAACTTCTCCAAGCCGGTCGTCAAACTCCTCAAGCAATGACAAATTCGCGATTTTCATTTTGCAATGATCTCTTCGCAATCCAAACGATCACCAAGCCACCGATACGCCCGAAACGCTAGACTATCCCCGCATGACCGAAGTCACCATCGGCGTGGCTGCGGCGATGCGACGGTCACTTCGATAGCTGGATCGGCAATGGGCGTCACCACACTCCTTTCTTTTTGACCTTCACGCTTCAAACTTCGATGACGCTGTGTCGGGCGTTTGTTTTTCGGCTTGGATCAGCAACAGATATCGCTATTTCGTATTTAGTGCGTATAATCGTCGCGGAAAGGTAAAATATGAACATCGACCTCACCACTCCCGCGTTGCTTTTCTCAACCATATCATTGCTCTTGCTCGCTTACACCAACCGATTCTTGGCGTTGGCGACAGTGATACGGACGCTACACCGAGAGTATCAAAAGACACCAGATCCAGTGGCTGCCGCACAAATCGCAAACTTGCGCCTGCGGGTAAACTTGATTCGTGACATGCAGACTCTCGGTGTCGCGAGCCTGCTGTCATGCACAGTCTGCATGGGGTTGTTGTTTGCAGGAATGGTTTTCTTAGGTAAAGTCGTCTTTGCGATTAGTCTCGCTTTGATGGTCGGATCATTGACGATTTCACTCATTGAAATCCGCATGTCCATCGGTGCGTTGAATCTGCAGCTGAGCGATATGGAAAAGTAGAACCGTTTGCTGAGCGATTCTGGCTACCTGCGACTCAATCTCGAGTGGTATCCAAGGCTCCGTTTATTCGAGTTTGTCATACTTCGTTGCGACGCCCTTGGACTTATCGATCGGGTATCGCGTCGAATTGATTGCTAGCTTCTTCTCCGCCGCTTCCAAGAGATCAATATTCGCCACGTTCGCAAATCTTCCTGGGATGGTGACGTTGTCGAGCAAGTGCGCGTCTTTCAGGTCGCGGGATGGCGAGTCCGAACTGAGTGCCGATAAGTTCCATTGGATCGAAACCGAATGAAAATCTATCTTGACGATGAACGAACGACGCCCGATGCCAGTCTGCCGGATGCCACGCAGCGGTCTCACGACGACACGCACGCTGAAACCTTGGTGACGGTCGCAAACGAAACCACACTGGCCGCAGCCCGCGCTCTGGTCGTAGAAGGGCATCGTCCCTTGGCACTCAATTTTGCAAACGGCATCGAGCCTGGCGGTGGGTTCTTGCGGGGCGCGACGGCTCAAGAGGAAACGCTCTGTCGCAGCAGTGCGTTGTACGCCACGCTGTTCGACGATCCGATATACGCCTTTCACCGCGACAATGATCCCGCCGCTTCGAGCGACTGGGCGATTCTGTCGCCGGATGTGCCCGTTTTCCGTGACGATGCGGGAATGGAATGCAGCAAGCCGTGGCTGCTCAGCTTTTTGACATGTGCCGCGCCGTACGCACCGGCGATCGGTCGACTCGATGCCGAGTCAATGCTTCGCCGCCGTATTCAATGGTTGACGAATTATCGAATGCAGCGTTTGTTGGAATGAGATGGTGATCATGGTCACCCAATCAGCAAAGAGCCGATGGTTTCGATACCATAGAGCTCGCATCGACAATAGATCTCGTCGACCAGATGGCGATATCTCTCGGCAAATGGCTTTCCATACTTGACCTCGCAAGTTGCGACCGGGTTCAAGTATCCGCGAGGATCCACGGCCGAGGCCAACTTGGTGGCGTTAGGAATGATTGTCTGGAACGGGTCTGGTATCCCTGAGAAAGGGTCGCTTACGACCTCGCGGTGCAGTGCAACTTGTTCGCGGTAGAGTGTCCAAAGCGTTCCTAGCCCCTCAATTCTTGTGAAATTGAGTTTGTTCAGACGATTCACCAAATTTGCAGATCCTCGCACGGACAACTGATCCGGAATACTCGGAATAATGTAGCCGTCGGCAATTCTTAGAAACATCTTGACTTGCATCGCGATACTCGGGGGGCAATCGACGAGGACAAAATCGTATTCTTCGCGAACCCAGCGTTGCACCTTCCGCATCTGACGACCCAAGTGCGTCTGCAAATCCCGTTCGCTCGCGTACGATCGGCAAATACGCCTTGACTTTGAGACGCATCCGAAGAAGTCATCGATTCGGAAAGAGCATGGCACAACCGACAGGTTCTCGGCAGCCGATTGAACATTGGATGCATTTGGGATGGCGAACTCGTTGAGTTGGCTCGGCTCGAATCCAAGGTCTGCCATCTTTAGAAACATATCGTGAAGTGTCGCTTTTGACTTTTCCGCCTTCAGGATGCGTTGTTCACCAACAAGCAGTTCACCTGCCATGCTTTGGTGATCCGCGTCAATCACTAGCGTCCGCTGCCCCTGGTCTGCAAGCGTTTCCGCGATTGCGACCGTTGATGCCGTTTTGCCAACTCCCCCCTTTAGATTTATCATCAACAAAATGGGCATGGTGAGTGTCTCAAAGGCGGGAGGATTCAATAGATAATTGCAGGGGGGCATTCCACGACCGAATGTCCCCTGAAAATGTATCGGACGCACTGGATATCCACATTTCCTAAAAGAATACTCTGGATGCAAAGTCAAGCGTCAGAGGCTGCTATACGTGGCGTCATCACTATGATGCATTTAAATGATTTCACTACTCCCTCGGTTACAAATGGAAAACAACGGCGGTTAAACCAATAACATGATTGATCGTATTGCACCGACGCTTCGGCCCAGCGGAAGAGCCGACGGAACCCAGCGTTGGGAATCGTTGCTATTCTGCCACTGGGAATTGCCTTCCAACGCACTTCGCAGCGTTCTCCCCAGCCAACTGCAAATCGATATGTTTGAGGGGAGAGCGTTCGTGGGTGTGGTGCCCTTCAAAATGCGTCGCATTAAACCAAGATGGCTGCCGCAAGCGTTCGCATTCAACTTCTATGAAACCAATGTTCGCACCTATGTCGTTCACCGAGGGCGACCTGGCGTCTACTTTTTTTCACTGGACGCAAGCTCTCGTTTGGCCGTTTGGGCCGCTCGCTCAGGGTGGGCACTTCCCTATTTTTATTCCAAAATGAACGATATACGTGATGGTAACCATGCCACCTATTGGAGTGAACGAGCAAGCAGTGGTTCTTCTGCAACTCACTCCGTAAGCTACATCGTCGGCCAGGAACTCGGTGAATCGCAGCCCGGCACCCTGGAGCATTTTCTACTCGAACGCTATCTGTTGTTTGTCGAGCGACGAGGAGCTATTCACGTCGGACAAGTTCATCACCAACCCTATCTTGCTAAGCGAGCCACCGTTCTCAAAATACAAGATGGTCTCATCGCGGCGACCGGATTGCCTGCGGCTGGCAAGCATCCAGACCTAGTTCACTACTGCGACGGCGTTGATGTTGAAGTATTCGGAATCCGTCCGGATACTTAACCCTATTCTCGACAGATCAATTAGTATTCCTTGTTCAATTGTTTCAATACCAAACGAATGAATGCGTTCACTTCACGCGCGTGCGTCAGTGAAATGACGTGACCGCCACCAGCGACGATTTGCGTTGGCGTTGTGTGTCGGATCGGCAATACCATGTCGCGGTCACCGTGAATGTGAAAGATGGGGCAGTCAAATTGCGGTGTGGAATCCCAATCGAGGATTCGCGATAGCGACCACTTAAATACTCTCGGATCGCTGTGACAGAATTGACGGGCCAGTCCGCTGAGGTGTGGAAACCAGCAGCCTAACGCCTTCGATCCAATCGGTACGCAAGCAATCTGCATCAGCCGGACAGGCAGCAGTGAAACGAGTGGCCGCAGCGGACGAGCCCATTTTGCGTATTGCGGCAACTCGTCCGAAGAGCGAATACTACCAATCAGGATCACGGCCAACGGATCGAGGTATTTGGCAACATGCAAAGCCACGATCCCACCGAACGACGCGCCACCAATCACCGCTGGTCCAAACTGCCGCAACTCGCCGGCTAATCGTTTGCTGTAACTGTCAATCGTATCATCTGATTTGGGAACCGGCCAACTCGGCACGACCAGGTTTTCGAACGCGAGCGACTGCAGAGCAAAGACCTCGCAATCCGCAGCGAGCCCTGAAAACAGAATCAGGGGGATTGAGTCACTGTGCATTGCTTACTTCAGTCCTTCTTAACTCCGAAACCACCAACGAATGATCACTACCGTCACGCTTTATGATTTTTGACATGTGGATTGGCTCTCGCATGGGACGGATCGTTCGATACTTCAGTATACTCATTTGTACCAGCCGCAATGAAGGCTTCCATCGCACAACCAAACCGCTCGATCGCTGCCGATGCCGAATCCCTATCGTCCGACGGAAAGCTTACCTTCCAACACTCCTGCCCCGCGCAGGACACATCGTTTTTTTGCAGTCGGCGCGATTTTGCTGATCGTGACCGCGATCGTTTCTTTTCCTGCATTGTTTCTCTTGAATCAAGATTGGCAAATTATCCCAACAAATACGACGCTGAGTGGCATCGAATCCAATGGTCAGCCGATCGAATTGGAAAGCGTGATTCAAGTATCAGTGACGGCAGGATTGTCTAGCTTCGTGATCGCGATTGGATGTTTGGTTGTGGGAGTTCGAAATCAGCGTCACAATCGTCGTCTTAACGCACAAGTATGCGATTGAATCCCCCGCCAACGAAGAGCAGCCAACTTCAATGACAACGGACCATTCCCTCGGCAACGGTGTTTACTACGACATCAATGATTACCCTGGGTTCCTACGGCGATTGGCAGTCCTCATGATCGATTCACTCGTTTTACTATCCTCGCGTCGGTCGCCGACAGTCAACACCGCAAGGAGTCACAACGAGAGAGTAAGGACACACTCTTGATCGCATTAATCGCATCGAGGGGCCGCTCTGTCCAACTTGCGGGCGATCGTGCCCATCAGTCGACATCAGAATAGGTTCGCCCAGGCTCCCACGATCCATGACCCAGGAACTGCTTCACTCGGTCACCCAACGATACGCCACAAAGCTGTTGCAATGCTCCATTGCCGGCATCCGCGTAGTCTGCGGTGTTTAGGAACTGCGGAATCTGCTTCGAAAAGTCTGAAACCAGGTTGCGGAAAAGGACTTGCGAGAGGTGGTAGCTGAGTTCTTGCCCGTCGTCCGGTGAAAAGAATGAGTCACCCGACCAGAACGCGTCAATGGTTTCTGAATTCCAATACGCTCGATGTCGTCTTACGATTTCGTGATCGACAATGAAATAAGAACTGCCAACAGCAGTGTCTTCCATTACCTGCGTAACGCCTTCGTTCAACCAAAGCGGCAACGGTAGGTGACGCAGTAAATTGTGATTGAGTTCGTGGGCGATAGTGCGTTCATGGTCGTCTCCATAAGCCATGCAGAATGCGAAGTGTCCATACCCTCGATCAAGGAATAAGCCTCCCGAGAGAGCAAATTCACCTTCGTCTGGATAGAAGTCGGAGATGTAATCGTAGTAACTGTTGGTGTCCGCGAAGGCCAGTACGACATGTTTACCGAAGCCATCATCGCGTGCGACAACGGGAAGTGCTTTAAGAATTGTTAGTCGGGTATGCTCGCAACTTTCAAGTATCCGATTGGAAAGCCGCACGTCATCTTTCGCAACCAACAGAAACTCCGCAGACTCGGCGATGGTGTAGTCGTCACCCAAAGAGACCCTCAGCATCTCCAGCCATTCGCGAGCCAATTCTGTCCAAACTTGGTTCAGTGAACAATTGCGAACATGTGTATCAACCCATTCGGCAATCGCCGACCAGTTTGGCTGTGGAAAACGCTCCCCGTTCTCAAGTGCGTTTGGAATGGACGGAAGAATGAGTTGCATCGTCAATCAGTCGCAGTGTTCCCAGGACTCGTCAACAAGAATTATCAACGAATGATAGTGTATGCCATCGGCTTCCGCGAGTTCGACCTCGAACCAAGGTGCGCCGAACTTGTCGATGCGCACAATTGTCACTACCGGATCCATGGCGATGATTCGTTCGATAATAGTTGCAGTCGAATCAGAGGTTTCAGTTCCATCCATAATCTCACGTTCACGCTGAGCTAGGTCGCATTCAGGAACAAACATCAACCGGATCTGATCACCAACACGAAGTTTGTTTCGGTCTGGCATTGAAATCAGTTCCGCTGGATCGTAGCGATAATCGGCTCAGTAGCCGATCGGATCAGGACTACCAATTCGTCATCCATGAATGGGTAGTCGTCGGGGATGTCCAACACATGCACTGGCGTCAACTTTGATTCGTCGGGGAAGTCGGCCAAGATTCGTTGTCGGTGTTTGTCTTCCATCACCAAAACCGCGTCTGCCCAAACGATGTCACTCGCTCGAATTGTTTGCACGGCGGACCTCGAGGTGCCGCGTGAGCGAACCGAAATGCGATCGTTGTTACGATAGATCGCTTCCGCCGTTGGACTCCGCCATGGGTTCTTACTGCAAACGAACAGGATGTTGGGACGCTTCATGATTGAACGGCTATTCTGTTTGCCTGTTAAGTTTTCCTAGCGTGCCGGCCAATTCCAGCCGCATTGACTGAGCAGGTTTGCATCTTGCATGATCGTTTCACCGAGTCGCTTTTCAAGTCGGATGGGGACGCAAATCTCGTCCGACTCGAGTTGCTCGACGAGCGGCTGGCTATGGCTTACCACAATCACTTGGCTCCTCTCGGCAGCAAGTGTGATGAGACGTGCGAGCGCGGGAACGAGATCAGGATGGAGACTATTTTCCGGCTCATTGAGCACCATCAACTCGGGTGGACGTGGCGTTAGCAAAGCTGCAACCAACAATAGAAAACGAAGCGTGCCGTCAGAGAGTTCCGCAGCGGTTAAGTCACGCAGCATGCCT
Organism: Novipirellula aureliae; assembly: GCF_007860185.1. NCBI lineage: Bacteria > Pseudomonadati > Planctomycetota > Planctomycetia > Pirellulales > Pirellulaceae > Novipirellula > Novipirellula aureliae. The sequence continues at coordinate 56,474 of NZ_SJPY01000008.1, read as the reverse complement.
GGCTGAGTCAACTTCAACTGCATCCCAGAATCGGTTGTTTGGACGTGAACGCGGGCACCAGGAAAAGCGTCATGGATTGCTCGGTCAAGTGCCTCGCGGTCTCCTACTTCCCGGATCGTCTGAATCGCAGCAGCCAAGTCGCTACCGTCGCCTGACATCACCGGCGTGCGAGTGCCTGCGGACGTCCGACGTGCGGGTGCGTCGGCGTCAGTGCGAAACGTGTCATAAAAACGCCAGGACCGAAGGATGTCTCTGATCACGATCAACTCCGGTGCAGCGAACGGATCTGCATACTCCGATAACATGCTGGCATAGGTCGTGATCGGGAAATCGACATCTTGCCATTTGCCTTTCTCGCTTCGACACCGTAGTGACGACTGCCGACGATCGGCACAAAGTGATTTCGCATCCATTGCAGTGCCACGCCACAAGCATTCGCGTTTGACCTCGGGGTCGCCATCAAACATGGATTGCGAAGGTTGCGGCAGCCCGAGTTCGAGAGAATAGCTGAACGGATCGCCGGTAAAGCCCATTCTCAGACTCACGGGCTTTTTGCGGACGGTGCCTTGGATCGGGACCTCGCCACGAATCATTTCTCTCGTAATGGTCTCGGGACCAGCCCATCTGACGGAGTCAAAGCCACCTTCTTGAGCCAGAGAATGCACGAGTCGTCCATCGGCCGCGTCCGCCAGAAGTCGCAATGCCCGGTACAGATTTGACTTACCCGAACCATTCGCTCCCGTAATGACATTCAGCCACCCAAGTTGCAAAATGATCGAACGAATCGACCGGTATCCGGAAATAGCAAGCCGATCAATCATGGGTTTGGTCTTTCGGATCCATTGTTTTTCGTTCATCGAAATACTTAACAAATAAACGCTCGGACCGGAACCCGGTGATCAAGGCGTTCGCAAAGTAGCCAATAGCCGCGTGAAGGTGCATCCCCAGTGTTGCTCCCAGTAGAAAAGCAACGACTAGAAATATCTCGTTGACGTTGACGCCAAGAGCATTGTTCGGATTGAGATCACGAACAAAATTGAACAAGAATACAAAAAATGCGACCATCGAGGCGATGACAATCGCGAACACGATCAGTAAGAGAACCCACCATCGATCCCAAAACGCAAGCTTTCTCGCGACGGATTCAACGTCGTCCCAATCCGATTGTTTCTTGCCGATCAAGTTGCGTATCATGTCAGTGAAAAGATGTTTGCGAGATTTTCAAAATCGTGACTTCGCCACGCTTGAAGAGACTAAGCCGTTCTGCGACGAGTGCCAGTATACCGAATTTTTCAGAGAACCCTTGCATCATCTTGTGGTACAAAGGAAGTCTGGACCGGCTAACAACAGAAACGGCTCTACATCAGTTATCGCCCCGTTTGATGCTGTCTTGCGGTGATTTCAGTAGTGGATCTTGTTAACGGCGTGTCGATTTAATCAGCCCGACTCGTCTTATTGTTTAACGACAAGCCGTAGGCGACCGTTTGCGGAATAGCTGACGCCTTCGGCTAAGCGTTAAACGATTAAATCGACACGCCGTTAAAGATCCCATGTGAAGATAAAGGTGTCAGGACTCATTTCTTGGTGAAGATAAAGGTGTCAGGACTCATTTCTTGGCAATCGTGAAGATAAAGGTGTCAGGACTCATTTCTTAGCAATCGGAAGATAAAGGAAGATAAAGGTGTCAGGACTCATTTCTTGGCAATCGAGGAAGATAAAGGTGTCAGGACTCATTTCTTGGCAATCGAGACTCGTTTGGTAGCTTTTTCTTCGGGCGTCCCCGAGGGCGTAAGGTTGACTCAAGGTCCAAGCGACGTGCGATTGACTCCACCCATCCTGGTTCCCCAAGCGGACTACCGCGCCGGATCGACCAACGGATTGAATCGATTTCTTTTTCATCAAGAGGCTCATTGACCCGTCGAATCCAATTCGCTTCGCGTGGAATCGGCCACGGAGTTAACAATCGAGGCAACGGTTCACTTGATCGACTCCAGCGATACAACGAACCCCAACGCCAATCTTCGGCATCCTTCACTAGTTTGGCGCGTTTCGCGTTACGCTCAACGTATCGGCACAAAACCAGGAAGTGATCGTCATCCTGAACCGGAAAACTTTTGAATCGGCCTTGATAAACATGTCCCTCCCCTGCGGTTTTGTAATGGGCATGATAACGCATCGTATGCGTCAGGCTAACCCAACGCAAGAAGTCGCTCATTCCGCCATCTACAGTGGGTTGAAGTACAAAGTGCCAATGATTGGGCATTAGTTGATAGGAAAGAATGCGACAGGAGGACCGCGTCAGACCTTCGGCGAGGATGTTTTCAAAAGCCTCGTAATCTGCATCCTTCTTAAAAATCGTCGACCGGCCATTGCCTCGATTCAAGGCATGGTAAATCGCATCTTTCTCGTCAGCACGTTTAGGCCGGGGCATGTCAATAGAATAATACCAATCAAACCGCTGGTAAAGAGTCCTGACACCTTTCCATCTGCAATAGAATAATACCAATCAAACCGCTGGTAAAGAGTCCTGACACCTTTCCATCTGTCAAACCGCTGGTAAAGAGTCCTGACACCTTTCCATCTGTCTAAAGAGTCCTGACACCTTTCCATCTGTCAGACGATTAAACACGAAGTGCTCAATGCGTTCTGCATCGTGACCGACGCACACCTTGATCACGTATTGAAAGAAACCGCCATCTGGTACAGCACCGAACGTTGTCACAGTGCCCGGGATCATTTGCCTCCGGTGCGTGAAGGCGATCCGGTGGCGACTGTGAAGTTCCGTGTCTAGCGACAATTAGTTTTCCCTCCCGGCGACAATTAGAATTCCCCTGTTGAGCTGATCTGGCGGCGTGTTTCACGACGGAGCGTTTCCCGAATCAGCGACAATTAGAATTCCCTTGTTGGGCAATTCAATAGCATCATCTCGGTTCACCCCTTTTCAGGAGACCGCGATGACCACGGATGGACAAGTTCTTGAACTTAGGCGATGGCTAGCTGTTGGCAAGTCACTCGCCGCTTCTGCCAGGATGGCTTCGATGGATAATAAAACTGCGCGGTCTTACCGTGATGACGAGCGACTTCCCTCCGAGCGTAAAAGCGACCGCAACTACCGAACTCGCATTGATCCCTTTGCCGAAGTCTGGCCCGATATCGAGCGAACGCTCCAAGCCGAACCACGACTCAAGGCAAAAACGCTCTTCGACGATCTACAGCGAATGCATCCCGCCGAGTTTCCTGACTCCACGCGCCGAACATTTGAACGTCGCGTCGCAGCGTGGCGGTCTCTGCATGGGCCAAACAAAACGGTATTCTTTCCCCAGGATCATCATCCCGGCAGATTCGCTGCCAGCGATTTTACTGTCTGCAATGAACTAGGGGTCAAGATCGCGGGATCCCAATTCAATCACAGCCTCTTTCACTGTGTCCTGACCTACAGCAACTTCGAATCGGTGTCGCTCTGTTTTTCCGAATCCTTTGAAGCACTAAGCGAAGGTATTCAAAATGCGTTTGCGAAGTTTGGCGGTGTACCACAGCAACATCGCACCGACTCTCTTAGTGCGGCAGTTCGTAACCACTCGGATCGGACGACACTTACCAAGCGGTACGCAGCATTGATGGATCACTACGGTTGCACAGCCCAACGAACCAACGCACGCTGTGCTAACGAAAACGGCGATGTCGAATCGCAGAATGGGCATCTTAAAGATCGAATTGACCAAGGTTTATTGCTGCGTGGTAGCCGTGACTTTGCAGACCGCGAAGATTACATGAGATTCGTTCAAAGCATCATCGAACGAGCCAACGCAAATCGTCAAGCTAGGTTTACGCAAGAACGTGAGGTACTGAGTCGATTACCCGTCGAACGGTTAGACACAGATGACTGCCTCGGAGGCATTCGCGTAAGTAAAAGTAGTACGATCACCGTTCGTGCCAACACCTATTCGGTCCCCAGTCGTTTGATCGGTGGCAAGGTCGATGTGCGAATCAGCGCGGAAACAATCACCGTCACCCATCAAGGCCGATTGATCCAAACAATGCAGCGGCTTGTCGGCAAAAAGGCGGCCAGTATCAACTATCGACATGTCATTGATTCGCTCGTCCGAAAACCTGGTGCCTTTGCCGATTACCGTTACCGCGAAGAGATGTTCCCGAGCAGCCAGTTTCGCTTCGCCTACGACATGCTCAGGTCCAACCACAGCGACAAGGTCGCCGACAAACTCTATCTGCAAATCCTGAAGCTTGCTGCCGACGAAAGTCAGCAAGCTGTCGAGGATGGACTGCGGGTTCGTATGGCCTCCGGTGAAGCGATCGATCTGGATCAGCTGCGTCAATCGGTTGCCGATGCCAATTCACTTCCGGCGGTTACCGACATTGATGTCGAGCCGCCGTGCCTTAGTGACTTTGATTGTTTACTTTACACGTTTGACAAGGAAGGTTCTAACGATGACTACGACGACCACCAAGACACGCCGCAAGACGACGGCGGCCTCTCGGGTAGCAGCCAAATCCGGCAAGATCGAAACATTGACGACGCAGTTCCGCGAACTTCGGATGCCGACGTTCCGGGATCAATTCGTGGCAGCGGCGACGCGAGCCGAAGCGGAGAACTTGAGTCACTTAGATTATCTTTTGGAGTTGACGACGCTGGAGTGCGAGACACGCCGCGAAGGACGGATCAAACGGCTGATGACTCGTTCGAGTCTTCCGCTGGGCAAGAGTTGGCAATCGTTTCAATTCGATCGCTTGCCGATGAATGTGCGTCGCCAACTGGAGACACTTCGCGACGGGACGTTTCTAAACCGCCGGGAGAACATCCTGCTGTTTGGCAAACCCGGTTCGGGAAAGAGCCATGCCTTGTGCGCGCTGGCCGAGCAACTCGTGCTGCAAGGCCGGAGCATGTTGTTCACGACTTGCAGCTTGTTGGTGCAGCAACTGTTGATGGCCAAGCGGGACTTGCGACTTCCGAAGTTGATCAAACAACTGTCATCATTCGAGGGACTCATCATCGACGACCTGGGCTACGTGCAGCAGAGTCGAGAAGAGATGGAAGTGTTGTTTACGTTACTGGCCGAGCGCTACGAGCGAGGCAGTGTGCTGTTGACGAGCAACTTGGCATTTTCGTGGAAGATAAAGGTGTCAGGACTCATTTCTTGAGAAGATAAAGGTGTCAGGACTCATTTCTTGTGGAAGATAAAGGTGTCAGGACTCATTTCTTGGCAATCGTGAAGATAAAGGTGTCAGGACTCATTTCTTAGCAATCGAGACTCGTTTGGTAGCTTTTTCTTCGGGCGTCCCCGAGGGCGTAAGGTTGACTCAAGGTCCAAGCGACGTGCGATTGACTCCACCCATCCTGGTTCCCCAAGCGGACTACCGCGCCGGATCGACCAACGGATTGAATCGATTTCTTTTTCATCAAGAGGCTCATTGACCCGTCGAATCCAATTCGCTTCGCGTGGAATCGGCCACGGAGTTAACAATCGAGGCAACGGTTCACTTGATCGACTCCAGCGATACAACGAACCCCAACGCCAATCTTCGGCATCCTTCACTAGTTTGGCGCGTTTCGCGTTACGCTCAACGTATCGGCACAAAACCAGGAAGTGATCGTCATCCTGAACCGAAAAACTTTTGAATCGGCCTTGATAAACATGTCCCTCCCCTGCGGTTTTGTAATGGGCATGATAACGCATCGTATGCGTCAGGCTAACCCAACGCAAGAAGTCGCTCATTCCGCCATCTACAGTGGGTTGAAGTACAAAGTGCCAATGGTGAAGATAAAGGTGTCAGGACTCATTTCTTGGCAATCGTGAAGATAAAGGTGTCAGGACTCATTTCTTAGCAATCGAGACTCGTTTGGTAGCTTTTTCTTCGGGCGTCCCCGAGGGCGTAAGGTTGATTCAAGGTCCAAGCGACGTGCGATTGACTCCACCCATCCTGGTTCCCCAAGCGGACTACCGCGCCGGATCGACCAACGGATTGAATCGATTTCTTTTTCATCAAGAGGCTCATTGACCCGTCGAATCCAATTCGCTTCGCGTGGAATCGGCCACGGAGTTAACAATCGAGGCAACGGTTCACTTGATCGACTCCAGCGATACAACGAACCCCAACGCCAATCTTCGGCATCCTTCACTAGTTTGGCGCGTTTCGCGTTACGCTCAACGTATCGGCACAAAACCAGGAAGTGACCGTCATCCTGAACCGGAAAACTTTTGAATCGGCCTTGATAAACATGTCCCTCCCCTGCGGTTTTGTAATGGGCATGATAACGCATCGTATGCGTCAGGCTAACCCAACGCAAGAAGTCGCTCATTCCGCCATCTACAGTGGGTTGAAGTACAAAGTGCCAATGATTGGGCATTAGTTGATAGGAAAGAATGCGACAGGAGGACCGCGTCAGACCTTCGGCGAGGATGTTTTCAAAAGCCTCGTAATCTGCATCCTTCTTAAAAATCGTCGACCGGCCATTGCCTCGATTCAAGGCATGGTAAATCGCATCTTTCTCGTCAGCACGTTTAGGCCGGGGCATGTCAATAGAATAATACCAATCAAACCGCTGGTAAAGAGTCCTGACACCTTTCCATCTGTCTAAAGAGTCCTGACACCTTTCCATCTGTCAGACGATTAAACACGAAGTGCTCAATGCGTTCTGCATCGTGACCGACGCACACCTTGATCACGTATTGAAAGAAACCGCCATCTGGTACAGCACCGAACGTTGTCACAGTGCCCGGGATCATTTGCCTCCGGTGCGTGAAGGCGATCCGGTGGCGACTGTGAAGTTCCGTAAGGAGGAAGTGGTTTGTAGAGACCGTCTGGGCGGGCATCTAAAGTCATATTTTCGACTGGCTGCTTGAGTCAGCATCGTGACAGCTCGTTCCACTCTCACTCGCTCGCGACACTCTGATCTCAAGATATCGGTGTGATGCCTGCTGCGCGGTGCGGCCATTTTGAACCGGCATTTTATCGACACCGCTGAATTTTGGTTCGATCTCGATCCAGAATTCGACCGCAGACGACAAACCAACCTCAGATTTCACCGACCTAAATGCTCGTTCGACTTGTTTGACCACACGCGGTGGTGCTCTGTGGATCCAAGAAAATGAAACGATTCACATAATGAAACCCAGAAGACGTCTTGGTGTAGGGTTAGAAGAAATTGAAACGCACGGCCCCGCTGCGGAACTCGTCGAATGTTGGTGGCATTCGTGATTCAATTTCACTTGGCTTGTCGCGTGCTCGTCTTGAACATCGAAGCCGGAAGGCCCGCCTTGTTGTACAGATTGGCAAGATCGGCGTTGGCTGCCCAGGCATAGCGGACTTCGGTGGGTTGCTTGATTTGAGGATGCCATACGGTCACGCTATCCGGGCCGGTGATTTCCGCCTTCGCCCAGACCCATTGGTTGTCGTCGCCACAGATTTGGAATCGCTCGAGGGGCTCATTCGTTTCAACGACCGGGTCCATCAGATGTTTTTTACCGGTCATAAGACCACCGTGGGCGTGGTCGAATGTGATGATGACTTTGTCACTTTCAATTCGGGAGTCTCGGAAGAGCGGGCCGCTAAATACGATGTCTTTTTTGCCATACGCTTTGTTTAATGCCCACAGCGAAAGGCGTTTGCCGGCATCAAATTTGTTTTTGGGGTGTACGTCGGTGGCGTCGCCGATATCGTTGAGGACTGCCATGCCGGTGTTGGGAAGCTTTAACGCATAGCGTTGGCCGTCTTTGACAAGCGCTTGGCCAACTTCATCACCAACCGGCTGGTCGTTCACAGGCTTGTAGGACGCCAGCTGACACCAGAGAAAGTGCAAATCATCTTGGCCCCAAGCTTTGCGCCAGCTAGTGATGAGTGCGACCATCCGGTTACCGTACTCTTTGGGGAAGTGATTTGAGTTACTTTCGCCTTGGTACCAAAGGAACCCGCGGATGCCGTAGGTGGCCACCGGGTGAATGATGCCATTGTAGAGCGTGCAGGGTACGCTTTTGTCTTTGGTGGGTGCCACGGGTCGGCGAGGTTCGCGACCAGCGTTCTTGCCTTCGGCTTTTCTTTTCTTCCAAGCTTCCAATGCATTCTTGTAGTCCGCACGCGACTGGTTTTCGTCCCAGAGACTCTCCGCGTTCTGATGTTTGGCGATCTGGCTACGGTAATACTCTTGGGAAGTGGAAGAGAGCTCAAATGCTTCGCGGGGCATCCATGCTTCAATAAGCGTTCCGCCAAGATTGCAGCTCAGAAACGCCACGGGCACATCCAGTTCACGTCGCAGCTCGCGAGCAAAGAAATACGCGGTGCCAGAGAATTCGTTGACATCACCAGCAACCGCTTTTGACCAATGGCCGCGACCTTTGAATTGAGGGGCGTCTGCATTCATCTCGGGGCCGCTGCGAAACTGGCGGAGCAACGGATCGTTGGCAGTGGCTGCCTCATTGCGCAGGTAATCGACAATCGGTTGATGTTCTTTTTGATTGGCGTCCCCGACCAACATGCGGAAAGGACGATACATGTTGGATTGCCCGCCGTTGAGCCAAACCTCTCCTACCAGCACATCCTCAATGGAATGTTCGATCCGATCATCACCCTGAGTGACATTGATTGTTAAGACACGAGACTCGGCCGACGCCTCCATCGGACTGAGCTTCAGACGCCAGTTTCCCGCTTCGTCGGATTGAGTTTTAACAACCTGCCCGGCAAACGAAACTTCAACCGTGGCGTCTGCATCGGCTTTGCCCCAAACCGGCACGTCCATCTCGCGCTGCAACACCATGTGGTCGGAGAACACGGCGGGCAAATCCAATTCGACGGCCGCGGCCGAGGTCGAGAACACCAAAACGCAAAGTGCAAGAAAACATTTCATAGGGGTTTATCGCTGCTTGAAGTTGTAGTCAGAATGCAGTTGGTTTGATTTGGGAACGCGAAATCATTATCGCACAACCGGTGGCGTAAATAAACTCAGCCGACAATAAAACACGAAAAAGAATGGTACTTTAAGCTCTGTGAACAAGGTTCCTCAGCTGAACTGACGTGCTTAGTCGCGTCGGCAGTCTTCCCGCAACCGTTCTCACCGGAACGGCGACAAACGCTGATCGCTCAGGAGCTTGTCAATGCTGGTTTACATTTCGTTTCGCACCAATGAGCCTTTCGGGTTTTCCAGACTACCGAGACGCCGATGAAATTCATTCTGCAGCCGTGGCAGTTAATGCTGATCATTCTTGCCAGTTCGGTCAATCGACAACAACAAGAAGTCATTGAGTACCTCCGCACGGAGAATGCCGTTCTCAAAGAGAAATTTGCTAAGAAGCGAATCTTGCTGACCGATGATCAGCGACGTCGATTGGCAGTTAAAGGCAAAATCCTCGGACGCAAAACACTCGAGCAGTTTGAGACTCTGTTCACAGCGGACACAATCATGCGATGGCATCGACAATTGGTTGCCAATGGGTGGGACTACTCCGATCGCAAAGAGAACAGTGGCCTGAACTTCGGCTACTCGTACTCACTTCTGGACTGGCACTTTTCCCGGTCACCCCCAGAGGTTTTTATCCTACCTTCGTCGCATCGCCGCGAAGTCAAAGTCATATTGGTTATTTCACGATTCCGTGTCCGGAGATGCAGCAACTCCATTGAACTCGACTTGGGTGTCCACGATGCGGATCACGCTCCCCGGTTTATTGAGTGTGTACTTAAAGCCGTTGACCGTCATGACTTCGTTTTCGAGCGTGATATTGTATCGCCCATTGGCGCTCTCGAAGAAATTGGTTGTGATTCCTGTATCATCATCCTGGTTAGTACCAGACGTTCCGCCTATAGGCTCCTCTGATGCATCGACACTCGTCAATGTGTGGGAGCCAAGTGTCGTTTTGTGCTCCGGAACGGCGTCGCATCCGACGAAGGTCAAAAGGATGATGAAGCAAAGCGAGAATACCGCTGGAGGTTGCATTTTAGGGTCAGGATTGTAGATTGGTGCTTTTTGTTTCGACATAACAAATTGCGATCTATGCGGGTTTGCATAGATGCAGAGCAGCATAGATCGTGCGTTGAGCTTCTCCGCGTTCTAGGGGTTCCGCAAGCCTTTTGCAGAATCAATCATGCCAACACTCACGACTCGCTCGGCTCACGCTTGATTGTAGTGCCTGCATTGGGGCAGTTGCAAGTGTTATGATCCGAAACAAGAACGCCACACAGGCTAACGTGTGGCGTTGTCGGGCTACGTCGCGGGCTGATCATCCGCTTCCGCTTCTCTGAGCGCGTTGCGCCAACTGCCGAACGTCCGTTTGACGGCGAGTGCCATGTCGCGGTTCTCCAAACAAACGTCCGAGAACTTCATGCTTCGTCCGGCTGAGTGTCTCTCTTTGATCCAGTGCAACAACGTGTCGCGGTTCATGTGCGGCGGGCGGCGGCGGGAGACGTTGACAAACCCGAGAAGCGACAAAGTCACCAGCACACTCGGTCCAGCAGAAGCGAATAATAGAAGTGCCAGAACCAAACTGAAAAGCAGTTCTCCAGGTTCTGAAATCCCGACAAAGAGTAAAGGAAGCGATGGTAAACTACACGTCACCAACGAAATGTTTCGTGAGCGTTGCCTCGGCTCGTCAATCGTTAAGCCACCGGCAACGCCTCCCAGCAGCCCACTGATTGCAGCGAGAAGTGGGTTGCCAAACAATAGAAACCCATCGAACACGCTACCGAGTCCAAGCAGTCGACTAAGTGGATCGGTCAGCACAATGATTGTCAAGCAGAAAGCAATTGCTGCAGCCAACGACGCGGTGGCCATGCCGCCTAGCAAAGCTGCCGTGTAACGGAGGATGCGACCAACCTCAGTACCCGAACTTCTCGAAACGGGCTGAGAGTCACTCAAGACCGATGATTTATACGGGTTGTTTGTGCTATCGGGCAACGACTCTGTGGTCGCTGGCATCTTGTGTCGTAGACCCACTTGTTCAAAACTCTGCTAATGAAATTGTTGTATGGTTTCACAATGTAAAGTATCTTTGCAACACCTCTGGCTTTATCAGCATCCTCGGCGCGCGGTGGTCGAAAGGGTTCGAACATGCTCGGCTCACGTGTGGGGATTCCCGATTGAAGCGTCAATTGACGTCAGCATTTCCAATTAAGTCCTCAGCTTCGCGACGCAACGCAATCAGTTCAGTGGCAGCATTTCCGTGAACATGGACTCCGACTGGCTGACTGTTCTGATCGATTAATGAAGTGGCGTTCGCCAGTGTTTTCCTTGCTGTCGCTTGATCGCCTAATTGCCACTGAAGCATCGATTGCCACAGTAGGGATTCGGTGTTTCTTTCACGCTGCTTTTCCTCAATAGCGATGGTCGTTAGTTGAAAGACGTCTCTGATCACTCCGCATTCTTTTCGAGCAAACCTTGAAGCCATGGATTCGCGAATGGAGAGGCTCCATCGGCCATCCGAACAAATGCTGCAAATTCCTCCCACTGTGGGTACAGACGCGTAAGCATCGTCGATTTGATAGGACAGAATTTTCCCCAATGGGGCCTCGCGTTGAATTGTTTTATCATCGTTTGCGCGACTTCATTCGCAAAGGCTTCAAAGCCTTGTCGTTCCGCAGGTCGCGCGTAACTAATAAAGCTGAGCGTGTACCACGGCTCATCCCCACCTGAAGCAGGTGAGACCAGCGTATCGTCGGGCAAGACACGACGAATACAGATCGGATAGTGATGCACGTATTTTTCCGATGATGACTTCGATGCGTAGGTTGTTAATAGATCGCGAGCTGTCTCGATCGCTGAATTGAGGTGTCGTCCCGCGACGAAGGTCTCGACTTCGATATGCCGAAACCGCTCGTGCTGCATCGTCAATTGTCGATCGGAACGATCCACGACTTTCCAGTTCTGAGGAATTAGCCGGGGAATGAGATGTCGGTAGGCCAGCTTCGTGCAGCGACTTGGCAACCAGCGCGCGAGTATGCAAATAAAAAGATGGAAGACTGTGTCCATCCCCAGCGACCAGAACCAGCGATAGGCAATCGCATGCCAACTATGCGTTCGATTCGATTCTCTGCGATGTTGGACAAAGTAGTCCCATCGCCAGGGAACGAGATAGAACTGTTGCAAAGGGTATTCGGCCTCTTTCGCTAACACTTCTTCGAGCGAGTTGTATCGCTTGAGATGCTCCTCGATTCCATACTGTTCTCGTACGGGAAGCACTACTTCGGTAATGATTCCAAGGCATCCCAGAGAACAGCGTGCCGCGCGGAGTAGCCTTGGTTGGCCTGAGTTAATCGAGCACAGCTTTGCCTTGCTGTCGCCATCGCCGAAGGTTGCAATCCGAACGCCAAGTACAAAATGCGAGAAACTTTCTTTTCCCGAGCCGTGAGTGCCTGTGGAGATCGCCCCCGCGACAGACTGTTCGTCGATCAAGCCAAGCGTTGGCAGGGTCAGTCCATGAAGTTGAAGCATGTGAATGACCTCTTTGATCTGACATCCTGCACCAACGCGTACGGCCGATACCCCCTCAAATTTCTCCAGCGACAATACGTCGAAATGATTCATGTCGACCAGCGCCCCGTCGGACTGTATGACGTTGCTCCAAGAGTGCAATCGTCCGATCGCACGAATATTCTCGTCACGATTTGCGTCAAGAAACGCCAGTAGCTCCGACTCAGATTTGGGGCAACAGTACTTTGCCGGCTCGATTTGGAGGTTGCGACCGAAGTTCTCAATCATGGGTTTTGTCTTTTTCCTCAGCTTTTTCCTCTGCGATCGAGCGCGTGTTCGGTTCCTCTCTCTTCGATTTCATATCGTGCCTCGCTTTCTCGGTTTCTTTCAATCTCTCAATGATTTCAGGATCGATCCGCCAGTCGGCTGTTGGGGTTCGTCGGACCAATACCAGTTTCTTGATTTCTGCTTTCTTACGGTCGACCTCAAGTCGAACGGTACCCTCAATTGTCGAACGAAGAGGATCATTTGGATCTGGCAGGAATCGGTTCAAGCCGGCAGTAAGCAGCGGAGTTACGAATGAAACAAGTCGGGCACACTTAGCTGCCCGCGAGAACGTCTTTCAGTGTTGGTTATTCTCCTGCACTGCAAACCTTGCTTCAAGCAACTTGCTGAGCTCGTCACCGCGTGCTGATACGGAGACAACGTTTCCGTCGCGATCAACGAGGATTGCTGTCGGAATGGAATGAACTTCATATCGGATTGCCATCGGATGCTTCCAGCCTGCTTCGTCTTGGAACAAAGATAGCCACGGCAAACCTTCCGTTTTGACATAGTCTTCGGCGACTTGTCGATTCGAGTCTAAGCAGATTCCAACCACCTCAAATCCTTGCTCGTGAAATCGCTCGTACTGTTTGAGAACATTTGGGATCTCCGAGCGACAAGGGCCGCACCAAGATGCCCAGAAATCGACCAGCACAATCTTGCCCTGGTAGTCTTGCCAGCTAAAGTCCACACCCGATAGCGTTTCGCCATCGAGTTCGATCGGCTTGCCGATCATGTTGAACTTACTCTGCAATCGGTCACGGTACTTTAGAAGCGAGGTCGTCATCCGTTTCACCATTTCGTCCTCAACAGACTGCAGCGTCTCAATTGCGAGATCGTAGACAACGATCGCATTATCGTATTCACCGAGCTGTTCGAATTGGCGACTCAGATCGGAGGCAAAGGCGAGCACTAAACGCACTTTCAATGGATCATCGGCATCGCTGAGCAACCCACGAGTGTCGTCCATGAGTTTCTGTCGCTCGTCCGGTGTCGTGGAATCGATTGTTTTTGATCGCTGTTCTAGCTCTCGAATGCGATTGACCAGTTTGATGAATTCCGGGTCGGGTCTCTTCGCAACGGATGCAATGCTCGCGGGCGTTTTCAGTTCAATCCCGACACTGGATTCCGCTTCAACAGGCACGTATTCCATTTGTTGTTTCAATTCATGAAACGTTACCTTTACCGTGGTCCCGGATGTGTTCAATGCATGAATTCCAACCGACACGGCGTTGGCAGTGGGCAGCGTTGCGGTTCCCATTTCATTCCACGATCCATCGACATCACGCACAAGTCCGCAACGAAGAACGCAGCAAAGCAAAACGTACCAAGATAGCACCGAAGTAGCACTGCAATTCACAATTTGCAATTTGCAATTTGCAATTACCTCGTCGGTGCCGGCGTCGGGGAAGATGGAATTCCGTCAAAGTGGATCGAAGGGATCGCTGAGTATCCCCGCAGCGTTCCATGGATGCGAAACCTTGGCGAGCATTTGGCCGTAGTGGATCTTGTTAAAGTTCCCTCGCAACAAGGATCTTTAACAAGATCCACTACTAAAGTTCCGACCATCAATCCAATTGCAGTTTTGCTTCGCAATCTGCTTTTCCTGTTCATTGTTCTTTTTCACGGCTTCCGCCGTCTCGCCTCACCATACAAATGAATGAGGATCGCGACCAAATCGAAGCCAACCTACGCTTGCATGTGGATCGACTTGCGGGATTGATCAGCGTACGCACTTTGAAGAAGCCAAAAACGATGGAAGCAACCATCGGTTATATCGAAGGAGCGATTATGGGCTTTTGCAAATGCTTTGCGTTCCGCTACGAGCATGCAACAAAACGAGGCGATGAAATCACGAAAGGCGTTCATGGAAAGATTCCGTGAAGAACGCAAATTAGCACCAACGCCCGACGAGCCCGCAACTGCAATTGAGAGTATGAAGGAATTGCTTGGCTATGCCGTAAAACAGTTCGCGGAGGGCACGGGGCGGCATCGAGTCCAGATGCAGTACATGGAAGTCTTTGATAAAGAGGTCGCCAAAAACTTCATTCAAGCAAGAGGGCGGTCGGGGAAGGTACCCTCTGCGTCTCTGCGATCTCCGCGTTTCGATCGGATTGCTGGTGTTATTTAACGCAGAGGGCGCGAAGACGCAGAGGGCCGCAGAGAAATATTTGAAATGAATCAGATTCTGTTATCACTGCATTTGCCGTTGGCTGGCTTGGTATTTGCGTTCACGTACTGCATCCTGGCCATCGAGTTGAAAGCCGGGCATGTCCGCACGAGGTCGCTCGATCAATCGTTTTGCACCGACTCGGATCAACTCCAACGCTTCATGGTAGCTTGCTGAATCTTGCTGACGAAGTGTCACCAAGCAAGGACTCATTTCGGGACGAGTGAAACTGATTTGCGATGCCTGCTTCTGGTCCTTCAGATTGATACCGGTCAATTCACTGAGCATGGTAAGTTCTTGCATGTTCAGCGGTGATCGACCATAGCGATTCTTGGGATATGCACTGGCGTACTCCGGATAGTAGGGGGCATTAATATCGATCCAGGTAACGATTCGATCAAATGCTTCACGATCAAGCTGAATGTCTTTGTCGATGTCCGCATCTTCATGCCCATCTTGTAGGACTGCGGCCAGCCGACTAGCGTGCGATCCCCAACTCTTCGGCAGCTGAATCGTCGCCGGACCGGCTCCGACGGCGTGGACCATTGATTTGCTTCGCAATTCTAGATAGGACGTGTTGAAAACCAACCCCAGATCTCCGGCAAGGTTCAACTGCTCGCCAGCGACTTGGTCATAATCGTGACAGGAAATACAGTGCTTGTCGAAGACCGGTTGGACGTCTCGGTTGTAACTGAAAGCTCGTGTTGCTCCATACCATGGTGTCAACTCATTTGGCTGACGCTTCATCGCTATTGCTCTGCCACCCGGTGGAATACTTTGATGTCGGTTGTCGTGACAGCCAACACAACCGGTCGTTTCGCCTGGTCGTACCATCGTGCCACTGCGCATCGATTGGAGCATCATGCCATTTTCGTCCAACAATTGAAAATAGACAAACCTATCTGCTGGAATGCGAAAGTAAGCACTACCGTCGCTTTCCACCGGAACGGTCCCCAAAATACGCTTATTGTTGAAATCGTCAAACGCCATGGCGGGCGCTTGCGTGCCGCTGCCGTTCCAGGATTCAGGAGTCCAGAATCGCTTCTCGGGCACCTCGACCACTCGCAACCATTTCACCGTTCCGCGTTCAATCTGCTCCATTCCCGAACCCACATACACATCGACGACATAAAACGTACCCTCTTGTTTTGCTAAGTCGATTCTTGATGGCAAAGCGACTGGCTTAGGTCTTGGTGCGAGCGGCATGGGGTCGAAGCAACCGGCGTCTTCACTATGAACCAAAATCTCATTGCCAAACAAATCCACCAGATAGATTCCCATTCTTTCGCCTTCGCCGGTCATCCGTGAACACAAGAAATAGTTTGCCGACAACGGGTAGGGATCTTCATATTTAGGTTGGACTTTTTTGAATGTGTCATAATTGCCAACGTCGACAAGATCGATCGCCGATTCCGGCCATGTGCGCAGCACCGCCTGCTTGCCGTCCAAGGCGCGACTCGGGTCGATTAACGCCAACGCACCCCAGGGGCGATCATGGCAAGAGGTGAAGGTCGCTAAAATGAGATCGGTACCGGGAACACTGCATCCCTCTAACACGCCGCCGGGCGAGGCGGTATTGTTTCCGTAGACAATAGCATGGTTGGTGCCGTCGGGATTGACAACCCATAGCCCCTGAGCATCACCAAAGTTGCGATCAACATATTCCCAGCGATCGTACATCACTCGTCCATCGCTCAGCAGCGATGGATGACCTTCATGCAATGTGCTGTGCCCGATTTGATCCAGATTGCTTCCGTCCAAATCCATCGTGAACAGATTGCACATAATGTGGCGATTGCACTGACAGTACTTCGGCTCGCGAGTGGAGCTAAATAGAATCTGACCATCAGCCAGATAGATCGGGTCGATGTCCGAAATGCCTTCGCCACTGGTCAATTGTTGTCGCTCAGAACCGTCAGCGGCAAGTTGGTAAAGATGGTAGTCGTCGCTAGGGTTCAGTCGCATCGAAACGAGAATCGATTTGCCAGTGAAGCAAACATCGGGATCGCGCACGATCCCTTCGGGCAAATCGACCAACGTCGTGACTTTGCCGTCTTGGGAAAAATCAATCGTCTTCAGTGCACCGCCCCCTTGAAAACTCGCTTCATTGATCTCACCCGTTTGAAACATCGTGGCGCTGTTGTGATGATCGCGTTTGTATTGATGCCGAGTCACAAACAGAAGTGGTTGCTCGCACAGCAGCGGATTAGCCAGTAACGCATCGTGGCGCAGTTCAGAACACGCAATCTGCAATTGCTCCAACTCGGCGGCACTCGTTCTTTTCGACACTAGCATTAATTCACTTTCGAGTGAATCAAGACGGGCTGCGTAGCCTTGGCCGCTTCGGTAACGATCTCCAAAGGTGTCGATCAGGTCGTTGATCGCTAGCTCCAACGCATCGCATTGCTGCTGCAACTCATCGATACGCTCAGACGCAGTTGGCTGAGCGAACGAAGTCGGCGATGTCAGCAGACCCGCCGCGCTGATGACGAGCAAGACAATGATTTGACGCCAGAACTTTGGTCGAGAAGTAGAGCGAAACATGGCTGGTTACGGGGGGCAATGGGATTAGCGGTAGGAGCGTTGTCTTTGCTTGATTCGAATGTTGAAATTCATTGTAGACGATTTCAGTTGCAGGGTCGGTAGCAAAGCAATCTTCATGGCCGCGTGCCCGCAATGTCGTTCTGCTCTCCGCTCGGACAGCAGAACGACAATCGCACCAAATCATCTCTTCACGATATGCGGCATACACGCATTTCTCGCCTTTCTGATACCTGCGTCAATTAGGGTTCTTCATTGCTAATTCGCGATCAATACGCTGGTACGTGTCTGTTTGGAGCATCAACGGGTGGACAGTCTCATCCACCCGATGTTTAGAGCTGCTACCATGTTTAGAGCTGCTACGATGTTATGGCCTACCCCTACATCTATTTCCACGCGTCTTTACTGCCTACCCGAAGATGGAGAATTGTGATGAAGTTTCCTGTCCGCGCATCCCTGTGGTTTGCTTGTGTTGTTACTTTCCTGCCCTGGTTTAGCTCGTCGGGCGCTGTCTTCGCTGAAAGTGTCGAAGGCAGATTTGTAACCATCACTCTGCCTGGAAACAGTCGAACGCTTTCTGTTGCCGAAGTACAGGTCTTCAGCGGTGAAAAGAACGTAGCGTTGGGGAAAGAAACCAAGCAAACCTCGACCGCGCACGGTGGCGTTTCTGCGCGTGCTGTGGATGGCGATACCAATGGCAATTGGACTTCGGGTAGCGTTACACACACCGTCAATGATCTACCCACGCCGAGCTGGGAGGTTGATCTCGGAGAGTTGGTGGAAATCGAGAAGATAACGATCTGGAATCGCGACGGTTTTGAATCCCGCTTGAAGGACGTTCAAACTCTCGTGCTCGACAGCGACCGCAAAGTCGTTTGGGGCGCCGTCGTGCGCAGCCCCCAAACGGGCCAGACCGTCCTCGATGTCGCCGAAACCAAGAGTGCCGTCAAAGTCGGCCGAAAGGTTGCCAAGCTGAAAGAAAGCAAAAATGCCAAAGCTGCCCGGCCTACCAGCAGGGAACCCGCAGTGCCCCTGCCGGAAGAAAACGGCGGCGTGCTCAACGGCCCCTTGATGAAGGGCGGCCACCATGCCAGCGGCGAAGGCGATCGTGAATCACTGCGACTAGCCATCGAAGACCTGATCAACACCTACGGCGACAAATACGCCAAAGGAGAAGAATTCTTGAGTCGGCTCGATGCGATGGACAACGAAAAAAGTGAAGAGTTTGCGGCGCTTAAAAAAGAGGCGTTGTTAGCCAACCCGCTTTTGGACTTTGACCACCTGCTGATGGTCCGCAGTAAGAAGGGCAAGCGATTCTCTGCGAATTGGCAAACTCGCGTTTCTTGTGGTCCAGCGGGTGGATTTGACGACGAATTGGTGGTCATGTCGCCGATTTGCGATGGCGAGATCAAGACTGTCTACAAACCGGACGGTGGCAAGTTTGTCGGTGATGTGGATTTGCATTTTGATGGCGACCGATTGTTGTTCGCCTCCCATTGCGACATAAACGAACTGAGCGCTGCTCCAGGTAAAGGTATGGGGTATGCCGTGTTTGAACAGAAGATCGATCCCCGTAGCGGCGAGCCGCTTGGCAAGCCACAGAGGGTCACTCCGGACATGGGCGCCGACATCGATTGCTATGACGCCTGTTACCTACCCGATGAACGAATTATCTTCGCCTCGACCGCTAGCTATGAAGGCGTCCCGTGTGTTGGAGGCAAGTCTTACGTCGCCAATTTGTACCGCATGAATCCAGATGGAACAGGTGTTCGTCGGCTGACTTTTGACCAGGATGCGAGTTGGCATCCGGCGATGATGGAAAGTGGCCGCGTCATGTATGCTCGCTGGGAATACACCGACTCGGCTCACTATTTTAGCCGCGTATTGATGACGATGAATCCGGACGGAACGGACCAAAAGGCGTTCTATGGCAGTAACTCCTATTGGCCAAACAGCATCTTCTTCGCCAGACAGATCCCAGGCCACAACACTAAGTTCCTGGCGACGGTGACTGGCCACCATAGTAATCCGAAGGGTGGGGCGTTGTGTTTGTTTGACGTCTCGAAGGGGCGTCAGGAGGCCGACGGCGCCGTCCAACTGATCACCGGCCGAGGCAAAGAAGTTGAGCCGCTGGTGATTGATAATTTGTCTAAAGTGTATAGCCCTATGTTCTACACCCCCTACCCATTGAGCGACAAATATTTCCTGGCGATGACGGGCAACTCCGTCTACCTGCTCGACGTATTTGACAATATGTTGTGTTTGAAAAAAATGGACGGTGAGGGAGGCTACTTCGAACCGCTTCCACTCCGCGCTACAAAACGCCCGCCGATCATGCCGGACCGGATCAACTTGGAGAGTCAAGAGGCCACAGTGCTGATCAACGATATTTACGAAGGACCAGGACTGCAAGATGTCCCCCGTGGCACTGTGAAAGGCCTGCGGGTCTATCGTTATGAATACGGCCCGCGTCACAAGGGAGGCCATTATTCGATGGCGATGGAGGCTGGTTGGGACGCGAAGCAGGTCCTCGGAACCGCGCCAGTCGAGGCGGACGGATCTGCTAGTTTTACCGTCCCAGCCAATACGCCCTTTGCAATGCAACCGCTCGACGAGCAAGGTAAGTCGCTCCAACTAATGCGAAGTTGGACGGTGGCGATGCCCGGTGAGAGGCTTTCGTGTGTCGGCTGCCACGAAAGCCAAAACATGCCTCCAGTGCAACGACGCGCCACAGCCATGCTGCGTGCACCGAGCGAACTGGAATCGTTCTACGGGTCGACGCGAGGATTCAGCTTCCAACGAGAAGTTCAACCTGTGCTTGATACCTATTGTGTGAGCTGTCACGATGGATCGCACAACATGACGCCAGACGGCCATGATAAGGCGGGACGCTATCAGGTGGCTGATCGCATCATCGGAACCGGACCGAACACAGGCCGCAAGTTCGCCGAAGCCGGCATCCCTGATCTTTCCAACGCGAAGGCCGCCCACGCGATGCTTCATCCCTATGTTCGTCGCAACGGTCCCGAAGGTGATTATCATCTACTGACCCCGCTTGAATTCCATGCCGATACGAGTGAACTCGTCCAAATGCTGCAAAAGGGACACCACAACGTGGAGCTTGATCAGGAAGCGTGGGAACGCCTCATTACCTGGATCGATCTGAACGCTCCTTATCATGGCACGTGGAGCGAAGCGGGAGCGAACGCAACCGTTCTCGAGCGACGAAAGGAATTGCGTCGGATGTACGATTTGGTCAGCTATGATCCAGAGGAAATACTTAACCCTTACGAGAAGGCGAAAAAGATCGTCCTTCCGAAACCGCTTGAACGCGACGTCGTCCAGCCACGACCCTCGCGCGTCGGTGCCCATCAGCAGAAGACACTTGACTTCGAGCTTGGTGATGGAGTGACAATGAAGCTTGTCAGTGTGCCATCGGGTGAGTTCTCGATGGGAAGCAACGACGAAACGCCCGTCGAGCAACCAATCTCACGCGTCGCGATCAGCGAGCCATTCTTCATCGGAGCCACTGAAGTGTCCCTGGAGCAGTTTCGGCAGTTTGATCCCGAATATCTTAACGGCGTCTACGATATGCACTACAAGGACCAGGTTAAGCGGGGTTATTACATGAACCACATGCAGTACCCGGTGATCCGTGTCTCATGGGACAAAGCAAAGGCGTTCTGCGATTGGCTCTCAGAGAAGACCGGTCGCAAGGTGACGCTGCCTACAGAGGCTCAGTGGGAATGGGCCTGTCGAGCTGGAACCGATACGCCGTTGTCCTTCGGCGACCTCGATACTGATTTTTCCAAACACGCCAACCTTTCGGATATCTCGGTCCAACAGATGGCGGTCAAAGGTGTGGATCCCAAACCAATGAGCAACCCCAATCACACGGTTGATTTCAAGTTGCAAGACCCTCGATCAGACGACGGGACACTTCACCTTGCCAAGGTCGGCAGTTTTGAGCCCAATGCGTGGGGGGTGTTCGATATGCATGGTAACGCTGCCGAATGGACACGATCAGATTACGTAGCGTACCCGTATTCCGAAGGTGACGGACGCATCAATGACAGCGGAGAGAAAGTTCTCCGTGGTGGCTCCTGGCACGATCGCCCGTTCCGGGCCACCTCCAGCTATCGGCTGGGATACCCCGCTTGGCAAAGGGTTTATCACGCCGGGTTCCGAGTGGTTGTCGAATAGACGCGGACAGGAAGTTCGTGAATTGCGGCCACGCCGTGCGGTCAAAAAACTCAGCCGAGCATTAGACACTGCGAAAACCGGTCATTCAAGCTATCGACATCGACGGATCTCGGACGCAAAACACTCGAGCAGTTTGAGACTCTGTTCACAGCGGACATGACCCTGCGATGGCATCGACAATGGGTTGTCATGGAGCTGAAAACACGGCGAGTCAATTTCGCGCTCCTGCACCACGAATCTGAACGAGGCGTGGATGAAGACAATTGCCAGTGAGTTGACCAACCATGAAGATGGCTTTCTCAAAGACAAAAAGTACTTGATCATGGACCGGGATTCAATGTTCAGCAAGGCGTTTCGAGACTTCCTACGCGGGCGAAGGCGTGAAGCCAGTTCGGCTACCACCGCGCAGCCCGAATTTGAATGCCTTTACAAACTGATTCTCTTTGGTGAGACCGCGGCGAGACAAGCTGTGCGGGGTTTCCTCGTTCATTATCACACTGAAAGAAACCACCTGGGTTTGGGCAACGAGCTCATCGTGGCGATGAATCGTCCGCCTGACATCGATAGCGGTTGAGAGGATACCTGCGATGCCTAAAAAACCTACCATCTAGTAGACAAAATTCTAAAGTCCACCCACCGATTCTTCGGAGGAGGCTTAAATAAAAACAGAAGGGGGGCGTCCTCGCTTTCGTTTTACCAGCCTGAGGTCTGACCCTCGCTAAGCAACTCCAAGATGATGTGGACTACAAACGGTGATAGAATATAGCTTCATCGCCAAGTTTCTCTCTCCGAAAACGGCGACACCCAGCCGTAGATCGTTCGCTTAGGCCCCCACCCACTGATCTTCGATCTCTTCGTTTCCAGATCGTAGATGAGTCAAGAGAAAGTGAACTCATGTTTTTTCTGTCAACGCGTTTCACCCGGTTGTTCGTGTTGTTTTCGAGTGGACTGCTTTGTTTCGTTGGCTCATCGGCACCCTGGCCTTCTTTCGCCAAGGATCCCCCCACAGCATCGGTCGCGAGCGATCGTGCTGACCGCGTGGATGCCGCCGTTTCGCTGAGAGCGCAGAATGAGTCCCATTTTCTTGATTCAAAGAACTGTGCGGTTTGTCATTCCAATTCTCAGAGGGCCATGGCAATGCGAGACGCGAAACGACGTCCCGTAGCTCCCTATGATTTATGGCAACCGTCGATGATGGCCAACTCTTCTCGCGACCCATTTTGGCGAGCCGTTTTATCCGCTGAAGTTGCTGCAACGGCGTCCATGAAAGGGGCGATCGAAGAAAAATGTACTCGTTGCCATACGCCGACGGTCGCGCCTACGCCGAAAAGTCCGGATGGTGAAGTTTTAGCGTACTTGACGAATCAGGATCAGCGTTCCCAGCTTGGAGTGGACGGCGTTTCATGCACCGTGTGCCATCAGATCGCGGATCAAAACCTTGGAACGGATGCCTCCTTTACGGGGCGTTTTGAAATCAACCAAGAAAGGAAGATCTTTGGTCCGCATGCCGATCCTTTTACCATGCCCATGCAACACTTCGTCGGTTACACACCGACGATAGCAACCATGTTTTGAAATCGGGACTCTGTGCGACTTGTCACACGGTGATGACCAACGCCGTTGATGCCGGCGGGCGGCAAACTGCAGGTGAATTTCATGAGCAAACGCCTTACCTTGAATGGCGCAATTCTGTATTCAACGATGAAGTCGACCATCCGAGTAAGGAGGCGAAGAGCTGTCAAGCTTGTCACATGCCGACAACCGATGTCGACGGAGATCCGATCGCGACTCGAATCGCGCACAACCCGGGCGGGCGTGATTTTCCGTTTCTTAGGCAACGAACCCCCTTTGGACGGCATGCCTTCCTTGGAGGCAACACTTTGATGAAGCGGATTCTGCGTGACAATGCCGAGTGCCCCAGCCGTGTGACAGCGAAGATGACCATCAGTGACAATCGAATCCAAGAAGCCGAAGCTTTTGGTAGTTGTGGACCGGCTGGTGGCTGTGACCGTCAACGGTCACCTAATTGTTTCACTTGTCGTCTGAAACTTCGGGACTGGCAGTAAGCTGCGACAGCTTGATTTTAGTGAAACGAATCGATTCGTAGGCGTTTTTTTGGCCGGCTTCATGGAAGCACGCAATCGTGCCATTTGGCAACACAGCGAGATCGGAATAGGCAGCCGCTGCCGCGAACAGCACTCGTTGTCCCGTCCAAGTTTTCCCGCTGTCGTAACTGGCTCGCAGCGTCATTTTCGTCCGGCTGCTTGTCGAAGCGGGGTTGCTGAATAATAACACGCTCTCACTTTCACCCTTTTCGAAACAGAACCGCTCGATCGCGGCTTGGCAGATGGGGTCGACCAGAGTGGTGTCGAACGTTTGGTCTTTCCAGGTTTCGCCACCGTTGTCGCTGAACGCGATTTGACGACTCTTTTGCGATCGATCATAGTTTCGCATATTGAGCATCAAGCGACCTCCCGCTATCTCGACGACTTGACATTCGTTAACGCGGTGATTGGGTGTGCTGTCGCCAAGTTGCCATGTCTGACCGTGGTCGTCTGAGAAAATTGCGTGCGAGTAGTAGCGTTTGGAATCCGCTTCGATGTGGTCGCAGGGGATGACCAAACGCCCCTGATGTGGTCCCTGCTGGATTTGGATGCCGCTGCCGGGCCCGGTCGCATACCATGTCCAATCCTCGAGCTTTACATTATCGGTAATTTGCTGCGGCTCGCTCCAGGTCAGTCCATCGTCTTGGGACGCCAGGACAAAAACTCGGCGAGTGTCTTTGCTCTGCTGATTGATGATTTGGCGTTCGTGATCGGAGCCATGATTCCACGTGCTAAGTAACCAAATCGTGCCCGTATCACGATCGACGACGGTGCAAGGGTTGCCGCAGGTATTCCGCTCGTCGCTCCAGATCACATTCAGATCGCTCCAGGTCTCCCCGCTGTCGGTGGAACGTTTGATGACGAGGTCGATGTCGCCAGCATCGCTGCTAGCGTTCACGCGGCCTTCGCAGATCGCTAGAACGGTCCCCCTGTTAGTGACCGCCAAGGCCGGGATTCGATACGTGTCATAGCCGTCTTCCCCTGCTACGAAGATGGCATCACCTGAGTAAGCTGTCGTCGCCCTATCATCGGCATTGCTCGTACCGTAAGGCATTAGCAGCATGAAGACGATTAACGATCGAGTTTGCATACACTTGGGGTTCATCATTGTCTCACATTGAATTGAAGGGGATTTCGGTTTCTTACATGAGTAATCGCCGCGATTGATGCTATTTTGCGCGGACTTTCACGTTGGCGAGTCTCTCCGAGACTCGCAAATCCAGCGTCTCGGAGAGACGCTGCTACGTGTTGCGACGAAGCCGCCTTAAAATAGAGTCCACTAGTATAACCTCCCCGTACACAACTCTTTTCGAACGGACTCTATGTTTTTCTGGTTCTATTGTTTGTCTTAAGCTATTCCATCGTCTGCACTTACATGATGCGAGATCGTGACAAGAAATACACCGAATCGTTTGATGGCGTTTTCACATTTGCAGACTGCAAGATCAAGAAAACGCCTATTCGATCACCGAACTTGCAGGCTCATGTCGACGCGTGATCCAGATGATTAAACACGAAGTGCTTGGGCGCGTTCCGAGGACGCATAGGGAGAGGACGCATAGGGAGAAGCAAATCGCATTGGACTTTTTTCGGGGGGGACCTATGGGGAAAAAGCTGGCTCCGCTAGAATCTGCAGCGTGAGGAGCGAGCCGATCGCGGTCCGTTTTGGGCATCGTGCCAATTTTGTTTGCATTTTTTCAACAGCCGCTGGTGTTTCGACGCCTCTATCGCTTTGCCAGCTTTCTCTTGTTGGCTGTGTTCGCTGCTGGACTGACAGGAATGCCGATGGCCAAGCCGTCTGCTGTCGTGGAGGGCCGGTATCCTTGCGAAAATTGTGCTTGTGGTTGCTCGACAGCCGAGTTTTGCTGGGACAAATGCTGTTGCCATAGCGATGCAGAAAAACTTCAGTGGGCACGTGAGAATGGTGTCGAACCGCCCACGTTTTTGGTTGCCCGATTGTCGAAGGCAACCACAAAAATCGCCAGCGTAGGTGAGCCTGCATCGAAGAGTTGTTGCTGTTGCAGCAACTCGACAGGGTCGGCAACTTGCGAAGCGTCTGAAGCGGAAGAGACACGATTAACCTCGCCAGAAAGTTCGTCAAACCTTCGCATTGTACTTCTCGAAGACTCTGCGAAATGCCGAGGCATTCAGTGGTTGTGGTCGGTCCTCTCTTCGACCACGGTCGAGAAACCGCGACAGTTAACGCCAAGGCTCGACCCGCCATTCTTGTTCTGCGTAGCGATCTGCAATGACGATGCAGACACTCGCAGCGACGCTCCCGAGCCGCCGGTGCCGTGGCGAGCTGCTTCTTCATTGCTGAGCTTCGGCTAGGCAATTTCTGTCGTAGTGGGCGGGGCAACGATTCCAGCCGCACAGGACACGTCGCCTCGTCCACTACCAAAAGCAACCGAACCTGTTCGCGTTGACGGCTGCGCCGATGCCACGATCGCATTGGAGCGTTCGTCGATGCGCGATACCGCTTCCGCGCTGGCTATACGATCGTTTGCTCCTCACAAAGCATTGTTTTCGTGGCTGGCGCGGAGCGACCTTCTCCGACATTTCGTTTTTTTAATCAACCTTTTTTCCGCTTCCACTAGATGAATATCAATCGAACCAACCCAAACCACCAACGAAGAGCCTTCACCTTGGTCGAACTGCTCGTTGTCATCGCGATCATCGGCGTCCTCGTCGGACTGCTACTGCCGGCGGTTCAAGCTGCTCGCGAAGCTGCTCGACGGATGCAGTGCAGCAACAACCTGAAGCAGATCGGCCTAGCGATGCACAACTACGAATCGGCCTACAAAGTCTTTCCTGGTCCACAATACTCGACCTCCAATGCCAGCATGGTTTACGGGTTCTCGGTCCAGGCTCAAATTTTGCCATTCATCGAGAACAAGAGCCTCGAGGAGTTGATCGACTACGCGAATCCGCTTTACACAGGAATGCAAAACAATCAGCAGTTCAATCCCGTCCACGCTCAAGCAGCCCAGACCGTGGTTCCCACATTCCTTTGCCCAACGGAAACCCAAGATCCGATCAATACGGTCGGCACGAACACGTTTGCGGGGACTAACTATGTCGTCTGTACAGGATCAGGCACGGACAAGAACTATGACTCACGAGCGAAAACCGATGGCATGTTTTGGCGTGGATCACAAACGGGATTTCGCGATATGATGGACGGTTCGTCGAACACGCTGATGCTCGCCGAATCGCTGATCGGTGGCGGAGGCACGTATCCGACACCACCACCAACCCAGGCGCTTCCGCACTACCGCTACATGGCTTCGTATCCGGGAGGTCCAGGCAGTATGCAGGGATCTGGACTTGGTTTTAACGGGGCACCAGGCGACAACCCAGTCTTAGAAACCGCTGTTATTGGTGCTGCATCCTGGTCCGGTGCGCGATGCAACGCTTGGATTCATGGCAAAGACGGCGACACCGCCTTCAACGCTTACGCATCACCCAACGCCAAAACTTCCGATGTGGTGAAAAACAATTGGGGCTTCTTGGCGACACGAAGCCTTCACACTGGCGGTGTCAACGTCGTGTACGGCGATGGCAGCGTCCACTTCGTCACTGATACCGTCGACACGACGACCTGGCGAGCGATGTCAACTCGAAATGGGCGTGAAGTCATTGAGCTTCCTTAGGCGAAATACTGTCCCTTTTCTTGCTATTTTTTCCACTTAACTCCCTCAACACGAAGCCAATCATGTTTCAATCCATTCGATCTCTGCCATGCCTTCTCGGTCTACTCACCTTCGCTGCTCTCGTGCCAGCGGAATCATCACGTTGCCGTGCTGACGAACACGAGTCCACACACTTCTATCTTGTCGGAATTGGCCCTGGGGATGCCGACTTGATGACGCTTCGAGCCGCGAAGGTGATCGAAAGTGCCGATCTTGTCCTTTGTCGTGGCGATCACGCGGAGACGTTCAGCGACTACCTCAAAGGGAAGGAGGTCCACAGTGAGTTTTCTGGAATGATTCCGTTCTATAGCCGCGATCCTTCACAATATGAAGGAGAAGATCGCAAGCGAGCGGAGCAGTATCAACAGAAACGTTTAAGACTCGTTCGTCTGGTCCGTGATGCGGTTCAGGCCGGTCGGACCGTTGCGGCTTTGGATAACGGCGATCCGATGATCTACGGTCCGTGCACGTGGATGCTCAAAGAGTTCGAGGATCTAAACCCGCAAGTGGTCCCTGGACTCAGTTCGTTCAACGCCGCCAATGCCGCGATCGGAATGGGAATCACGTCCGGAGGAAACACGAAGAGCGTTACATTGACGGCTGGCGATTGGATCAAAACCGACGATACGATCGAGAAGCTTTCCGTGCATCGCAACACGATGGTGCTGTTTACGATGCGAGCGGAGTTGCAGCATTTCGTCGAAAAGCTGTTGCTCAACTACGCTCCCGAAACTCCGATCGCCATTGTCCAACAGGCTGGTCAATCGGTTGGCGAAAAGGTTATCTACAGTACGCTAGGCGAAGTTCTCGTCGACGTCGCTGAAGAGGATCTGCCGTTTGAGTATCTCATCTACGTCGGCAATTTCTTGAATCAGCGAAACAACTAGAAGACCCTCCCTGTGATTGTGGCTGCTTTCAAATCGGACTCAGGGGGGGAAAGGGCTATTAAGCAAAGAAATACGCGCGCACCTGCGCGCGTCTCGAAAAGGGACTGCCACATGGGGTTGCCCAGCGTGCACCGCGATTGGCCCCCAAGCCGAATCGGATAGCTGGCAGTCGCGATCCCCATTGCCACTCTTGCTCGACTCCCTCGATGCCTCGGAGCAAGAAGCGAGGCCGATCGAACATCACCTTGATGACCGCGAACGGTGTTTCGCCGAAACGATGGCGGCGACTGTATGCGATCTTGGACTCCTCCTTCGGCCTCTTTGCTCGGTGCCGACGACGTGAACGCCATCGAGCACTTCTCGACCGACGTCGCATTGTTTTCAGGCCGGAGGCCGACATATCCTTGCCGGTGGTGTAAGCCACCGAATCAAATGCGTTTAGGTCGCTGCAAGGCCGGAGGCCGATACATCATCGCGGGTGTTTCGCCCTCCGGGCTTGTGATTCGGTTGTGATCCACTACCGGTGGCTCACACCACCGGCAAGGATGTGTCGGCCTCCGGCCTGTGGGGCGTTTCGGGCTCCGGGCTAGCCCGGATGATTCATGGGCTTGCAAATTGCTTTGCTAACGTCTACGCCTTCAAGCGTTTACGTTCATTGCTCGAAAAAACAGTCTGCGTATTAGCCGTTTTGCCGTTAGCGGGCTGTCGATTTAATCGGTTTGACTCGACTTATTGTTTAACGCCAAGCCATAGGCGACCGATTATGGAAAAGCTGACGCCTTCGGCTAAGCGTTAAACGACTAAATCAGCAGGCCGTTAGCCACGGTTCACACGACAAATCACGCAGCCGTGGCTGTCGCCAAAACGGCTAATGAATAATCCGGGCTAGCATTGAAGCCAAACGTTTTATTCACGATGACTGGAAAAACAGCCCGACCAAACAAAGAGCAGATTGAACGTTGTCAGCCCACTCTTGGTCTAGTCCTCTCTTGTCGTGAAGTTGCGGGCAACATGTTACGGCGCTTTCACCGATAGCCAGAGGTTCTTTGCTTCTTGGTTGTAGGCCGGGTGAACGAGCTGGCCGTTCAGCCGAACCTCTGCTGGTTTCTTCGTCGCCCTAAGCAAAGCGTTGATGACTGGCTGGCCTTGCAGGAGCACTTCGAAATCGTCGCCCTGGGGTGACATCGTCAGATAGACTTTTGAAAGCGAATCGAGCACAACGATGCCATCGCGGCGCAGGTAGCTGCCATCGATAACCATGTAGCGAATGATTGCATCGGGATCGTTCGGATCGGCACCTTCAGGATAGCTCATGCCTAGCAGGTAAGCGTCCGTTTCCCAACCGTTGGGCATTTCCAGATTGGCGTTGCGATGGCGGACGCTTCCGTCGGCTTCCAGGTTTATGTAGAGATCCGTCACCATGGCATTCTGCCGCACACGCACGCCGATGTGTTCGATCCCTCTCAGGCGTTCAATCTGAGGAAGATCGACGCCTTCGGTGACAGGCAAGATCGCGGTGATGAACTTCGTCCTGCGCGTCAGTTTCGCTGGTGCAAACCCGTAATAGGTGGTTGGGCGGCGGTTGCCTGTTAAGCCCTGCTTCTCGACCAGACGCATATTCTCTGGATAGTCTGTCGGCAATCCTCCTTCGGGAAAGGTTTCAGGGAAAAGCGGTCGTACGACAACGCTGGAATTGTCCAACGAAATACGCAGATCCAGGTTGGTTCTTTTGGCCGTCGCCTCGGCATTGGGATGGAGTAGGAACTCGAACTGGCCGGGCTCGAAGCTCTTTACGTCATCGATGATGAAGATGGCGTCACCGACCCAGACGAAGCTCCGATAATTCCGAATAAAGTTGTTCGAGGTTGGCCCCGTCGCGTCCGCGAGAACGTAGCGCAGGTCGCCGGCGTCGAGCAGGTGTGACATCGTGCCAGGGAATTTCGAGCCGAAATAGGTGTCTTCGGGGTTTTCCGCTTTGCCGTTGAACGTCATGACGTTGTGCGCGATACTCTGACGGAAATAGCCATCGTACTCCTTGGTACCATATCCGCTATGGCCGTTTTCTCCGATCAGATACTGGCCGTTGTGAAACAGACTGAACGTCCCCGTATCCGCATAAGAGTGGTTCCAGGTCCAGCCAGACTTGATCGCCAGCATGGTGGCATCGTTTTCCCAGGAATCACGCAAGATGGTCCAGCCAATATCGCCATAAAGTTTTGCCGTCGGCAGGTCGGGTTGCGAGGGGATCGCCGCAATCTCGGCCGGCGTGGGTGCAAAGAGCAGGTCACGCGGCGAGTTCGAGAGCAGCCCACGGTTGGCGAGGTCCGAATTGAACTGGCTCAAATACCACAGATAACGAGGTTTGCGGTAACCGACATTCCATAGCAGGATGACCGACCGAGCGCCGCTCGAGTTCAGACTGCTGTCACCGAAGTCAACCGCCATCGGTCGCCCCGATCGGGGGTACAGCGTATTGATGAACCACTCGCCCATCTGGCTGGTGATCGGAGACTCGGGCAGTCGCTCTGTAAACGCCAAGTTCCACGAGAGCATGAAGGGTAGGTAGGCCGAGATCCCGAGGTCCGAGTAGCCGACGCTCTCGTAGAACGCCCCCTTGGAATCAAAATTGGGTGGCTTGTTTTCGAGTACGCTGCCAGCGTATCGCAGCCACTCGTCGGAGGCGCCGCGCACGCGGCGTACCCAGTCGAGCGCCCGTGGGTCTTCGTCCATGATCGCCATGGCACCGATTCCAGCACCGAATACTGCGGTGGGCCACCAGTTATGCCCCATCGTGTCGAGCGCATGGATGCGTTTGTCGCCGAGCACCCAATCGTTGAGCACTGGCAAGACACCGTTTTCAGCGAGGTTGTGTGCGAGCGTCTTGCGTTCGTCGGGCGTCAACATGTCGTAGATCGTGTCGTAGGCGATACCAAAAGCCTCGGGGGCGTTGCCCGAGCCGAGGCCCGCGTGCCAAGGAGGATCACGCTTCATGAGACTGCCGCCACTGGATACTCCGCCGCCGACGGGGCGACGAGCCTGCATCTGGGACATCAACGTCGCTTTGACGGGCTCGGCGTATTTCAACTCGCCGGTCATCCGGTAGGCGAGAAGGAGTGCATCGGTTCCTCCGCCCCGGTTACCGCGCCCGCCCCTCCGGCCTTGTCCACCGTTGTCCGCCGAAGACGCGAGGGCGGAATCCGCGTCCGCGAGGATCCGGCGCCAGGCTTCCGCCACGATTGGTTCGTTTTGCACACGCTCCTTCAGTTTGGCGATGTTTGCATCGGTGTAGAGCAAATAGGGGTGACCACTGCGCCGGCCAAATTCGTCGGCGACTTGGGCGTTGAGGCTGCTGACATGCAGCAGAACAAGCAAGGTAAAAGTGAATCGGCTAAAAATTGTCATGGTTGTCATTTCTAGGGGTTAGGGGGTCTCTGGTTGGTTCTTTCCTGACTTTCCGACTACCAGGGCGGATGATCAGGTAAACAGGCGTCAAACTCATCCATGAGACTCTGTTGGTACTGTCCAGCGTACGTTTGGCTCAAGAATTTCTCGATGGCCTCCTCATGCAAACGGCGCCAACTTTCCATCTCGTGACCGGGGATGATCGGATAAAAGAGTGCCCCGACGGTCTGTGCGGCTCTTCCATCCCCAGGGGCATCACCGATCATCAAGACATGATCCTTTTCGTACTTTCCTTGAGTAGCCAGCTTCAGATGCTCAGCTTTGGTTCCCATTTCCTGGCTGGCGATCAACTGCACATAGTCGTCGAGCCCGTGCTCTCCCCACTCTCGCTCAAGGGCCTCCATGGGGGTGCTCGAACAGACCATGATGTCCGCTTGGTTTTGCAGGCGAGCTAGACATTCATGGACACCGGGAATCGGCGGGATGTCCTTGACGATCTCGGCAACCAATTCATCGACGCGCAGACTCCAAGTTAAGGCTTGCCTCAACTCGCGTTTGGCTTCGTCCGATGTTGCCGCATCCGCAGCTTCACGCAATCCATCAATACTGAGCAGACTGTTGGGATCTTTGACCCAAGCGCAATAATGCGAAAATTGAGGGACGATGAATCCTCGTTCCGTCACGATCGGATGGGAGGGCAGGAGCTGCTCAAGAATCCGAACAATCGTGATGTGCCGGTTCGAGCCGCGTGTCTTGCTGTACAGATCGGCAAAGACCTTGCATTGACGGGCCGCCCGAGCGACGGGTTGCAGTCCAAAGTAGCCAATCATCGCAGGGCAGAAACACTCCTCCTGTTTGATGCCCATGTTGTCAAACACACAGCCATCCGAATCCACACCAACAAAAAAGGCATGCTCCGGTAGGAACTCTGTTAATCGAGATTTTTCAGTTGATTGCCGCATACGTTACCTTCCCAATTGAATCGTGTTGTCCGCTTCGCCCTGATCGCTCACCGGTCCTTGGCTAATGATGGTGTTACCGATGGCATCAGGAAACAGTAGGACACGAGCAGAAGTCTGGTTGTTGAGGGTGATACCACGTGCGCTGCGTTTCCCTTTTTGGAAGCTGCCGTAGCCGTTCTTCGATGCCAGTTCGATCGCCATGTCCCTGGGAACAAACGCGGGCTCGGATGTCCGCAGGGTGATGTCGTGTTTGCGCCCATTGATTTTGGCCACGAGGTTGTTGGCCATTCCTTCACGACTGTCGAGCAGTTCCAGTTCAACTCTCGCGCCTTCAGAACTCAGATAGGGCACGCAAAGAGCCTCTGCATACTTGGCGTCGGCGGCACAGCCAACAAGAGTGTCACCGGATCCGATGTTGAAGCCCGCCGCGATACAGTTTCTGACCTCACAATGGATCACTTTATCAGACGCAGCGCTAAGCCCGGTACAAATCCCTCGCCGCATATTCGTGACGGTGCAATTCCGAATGATCGAGGCCCCCGAATCCACACCCTCGCTGCCCGGATACATGCGGATGCCATCCTCACTCAGCGAAACGATTTCGCCCGCCGGGATCAATCGGTCTGGTCCGATTTGCACACCTTCGCCGTAACCGGGAACTCGGAATCCCTGCTCGAACGCGTAGCCGGAGGATTCAGCCAGAATCTCGTCGGTCGGTCTTAGCAGGCCATCCACGTGACAATCTTCGATCAGGGTGTCGATCGCCCCCTGAACAAAAATCGCATGTCCCATCGCGCGCATATGAACTCGGCTTCCAATCAACCGCGTGTTTCTGGCTGGCTGACCAATACGAATGCCGTTCATTTTGCGGACCACTCCCCCCGCAATGCCAAATAAACTGCCGTAACCCCAGGGATTTGATCCACTGGTAAGGGCCGTCACGTTGCTGACGAGACAGTCCGAACCGGTGATATTGAAGAGTTTGTTGCGGCTGGATAGGCCATAGCCTTCGCCGTGATTTTTCACGGTCAGACCCTCCAAAACATTCCGGTCGCCGGTCACGTCAATCACACAATAAAACCCGTCCGTTCCTTGATCGCGTCCGAATTGGCGGAACAAGTCAAGCGAGGCGCTGATCGTGACGCCCGTCAGGTCCCAATGGTTATCATTGCCGCTGAATTCAATAAAGTGGCGGAAGAAGGCCGTGTCGAGTTCATAAACGCCCGGCTTCATCCGGATCATCGACTTGTCCGCACTGGCATAGCCACGCAACTCGTCGAGGTCGTCCAACACAATGAAACCGTCCGCATCGGTGACCGGTGCCGTGACGTCCTTGGTAACCGACACGTTTGAAATCGAATGTGACCATCCCTTCAGCAGCTTCGCGCCTCGAGACCTGCTGACACGAAAGACCAACAGGCCCCGCGTTGTCAGGTTGCTGAGTTCCACGCGCTGCGGCGCATCGCCTTGGCCCTCGTAACGCCAGAGTTCCCGACCGGTTACATCAAGCAACTGGACCGGCATCTGGGACGCGTCACCCGTCTGCGCATAGTCGAACGACAAGGCCGTGATGGCTCCAGACAATCGATAATGCAGCGAAACATATTCAGGGTGGTCCTTCCGCTGGGACGAATTGGCGCCGAGCGATTCGATCCTGATGCCGCTGGAGGTGATGATCGGTTTGAAAAGATTCGCAGACGACGGTTCAATAAAACGAATACTCCAAGGCTCTGCCCCAGTCGTCGCACTGGGAAGCCACGACACGAGAAATGCCAGGAACATCGACGTTGTTAGGTTGGTGGTGCTCATGGCAGTCTATTCTCTCTCAACCAGTACCAGCTTAATCACCGTGGCGATTGGGTCCGGCGCTTCTTCGGGAACCACGATTGAATCGCCACCATTACCATGCTCAATCTCGAGGGCGTCACCTGGTCCTGCCAGCAACCAAGCTTTCTGGACCTTGACACTCGGGTCGATCGGAAGCCGACCGTCCTGGGGCCAATCGAAGACGTGTGCATAGACGTGACCGTGCTTTGAGGTATAGCGTCCCCACTGCGGTTTGTTGAACGGGCTCGCTTTAGCAGCGTAGATGGCTTCTCCATTGACGGCCAGCCAAGCCCCCATATCCCGCAGCCTTTCAACACTGGCGGCCGGGATCAGTCCCTCGGCAGTCGGCCCCACGTTGAGCAACAGATTTCCGCCTTTCGAAACGATCTCGATCAGGCTTTGGATGAGCACCTCCTTACTCTTCCAATTCTCATCGGATCGCTTGAACCCCCATGTATTGTTCATTGTCAGGCATGATTCCCAGTCGGCTCCATCCAGGCCAGTGTCGGGGATTTCCTTTTCTGGTGTCCCAAAATCACCAAGGAAGTTCCCTTCTTCGTTCATGCCCGCCATGCCTTTTCGGCCCTTGTCTACCCTGTTGTTGATAATCGTGTTTGGCTGCGTCTCACGAATGAAGTCGTGCATGTCCCGGGCCATTTCACGCGTGTAGTCCGGGATCCAGTCACCATCAAACCACATGACCCCCACGTCTCCATATCGGGTCAGTAGTTCCTTTACCTGTGGTTTCAGATAGCCATCGTAGTACTGGGGAAATGCGGGATTGGAAACCGTTTGATCTCGCTGACCGGCGTTGTAGTTGGGATAGAGAGGCGCTTGTGCCTGCGGGTGATGCCAATCCACAATCGAATGGTAGAAACAAAGCCGAATCCCCTCCTTTTCACACGCGTTTTGCAATTCGTGCAGGATATCACGCTTGAAGGGCGAAGCATCCATGATGTCATAGTCGGTAATTTCAGAATCCCACAGACAAAAACCGTCATGATGTTTTGTCGTAATCACAATGTATTTCATGCCTGCGTTTTTCGCGATGGACACCCACTCATCAGCATCAAACTTGACAGGATTGAACTGGCCGGCAAACTGTTCGTATTCCTTTACGGGAATATCCAGTTTATCCATGATCCATTCAGCGTTCCCTCTCACCCGATTCCCTTTGTGTTCCCCCGCTGGTATCGCATACAAGCCCCAATGAACGAACATGCCGAATCGAGCGTCGCGCCACCAATCCATTCTTTCATCCTGAGTAGGCCCATCCGCCTGAGTAGGCTCATCCGCCAAGCGTGGCTCATCCGCCAGGGATATCTGGTTGGAATGAAGCATCAGTGGCATCATCAGCATGACTGCAACCATCCAGTGAACTCTTTTCATTTTCATTTTCTTTCGCCTTTCGTTCGCGAGTTGATCAATCACTCAAGATCATGAGCCATCAACTTGCCATCGCGACTCGGCGACGAAGGTGGCAGCTCGGTAAGGTATTTGAAATACGAATTGTCGATTTTACTGTTAACCGTGTTCATTCGAACTCGCTCGCTTGCTGAGCCCTTTGAGTACAAGACCAATTGCCGAAACGATAGCTGCGCAGCAAAAGACAATCAGCCGCCCGGAAAGTGGATTGGGAACAAAAATCAGGAGCAGAATAAAGAGACCGTAACCGAAACAGAGATTGCCCAACACTCGATACTGGCGGGCTTCATTGTCATGGTCGCCGAGCTCCGCTTCTTCAGGCTGAATCGGGGTTTCCATATCAGCGAAGAATTTATCAGCGTCATCCACGTAGGGTTTCTCGTCCTTGCGGTAGAACAACATGGAGAAGAAGAACCATCCCGTACTCACCGCAGCCACCACGCCGGTGGTCAGCGCAAGCTTCAGATTTAGAATTTCGCGAATACTCAGATCATCGGTCCGCCAGATCATTCCGATGACGTCACCGGTCGTCATCTTAGGATTCTGCCAAACCCACTGGACAAACCATTCGACTTGAAAAAACAATCCCAAAATCACCGCTGGCACAAAACCGGCGACCATGGTGCTCCAGCCCGCCCACGAGGGAGTCTTCTTGAAGAAGATCCCTAGAAACAGTGGCGCGGTCAGCGGCAGAACGGTCGCGGCCGCTATCAAAAGCAGTAGGTTGAACAGATCCAGCCCTTCCATCTGCTGGAAGCCAAGGCCCAATAGAATCCATAGCGCTCCGTAAGTCAGCATGAAGAGGCGGCCGACCTTAATCTGATCTTTCTCTGAGGCTTCTGGACGGATCACTTGGATATAGATATTCCGGACAAAGCTACCACCGATGACATTCAATTGACTGTTCAAGGACGTCACCGTGGCGGCAAAGATGCCGCAGACGAGCAGTCCGAACAGACCCGCCGGCAGTAGGTCAATGGCCATGGCAACATAGGCCGCTTGAGTGGCATCGTCTAACCTGGGAAACTCTGCGGCGATGTTCGGATGCGTGACGGCTGCCATCATCGGGGGCACGATCCAGATTAAGGGCAGGAGAATCAGGCCGGCCATTTGTACCAAGACTGCCTTTTTGGCGCTAGGCGCATCTTTCACAAAGATAAAACGTGCAGCCCCTTCGAGCAGACTGTTCATTTGGATGCACTGATTGATAAAGAGCGTGACGATGAAGATTACCAACACACTCGGTCTGGAAAATTCCGTCCAATCGAAATGGCGGGCAGGAACTATTTCTAGGAACGCCCCAACACCACCCACCTCGACGAGTGTCAGAACACCCATGATGATCGTAATGATGACCACCACAATCATCTGAACAAAATCACCAGCCGTAGCAGACCAGGAACCGCCAAGGACCGTCATCAGGGTAATGATCGTCCCCAGTCCAATAATCATGTAATGCATGGGCACGTTGAAGACGGCGGACATAAAGACGCCAATGCTAAACAACATGGCCCCACCGTAGAGAACTTTAACCACCACCAGCAGCCAGCTCAGTATCTGTTCACTGGTTTTGCCAAAACGCCTGCGCACCCCCTCCATAACGGTGATGATCCGCATTTGGCGGTACTTGGCTACCACGAAGAAATAGCAGAAAACCAGAGATAATATATTGCAGACGAAGATCACCAAAAAAAGCGTGCCGGTTTTGTAGGCCTCGGCAGCACCGGCGGTGAAGGCCCAGGCCGTAAACGTTGTCATAAATGCGGAACTGCCCACGACCCACCATAGCATTCCTCCCCCACCACGGAAAAAATCACTCGATGTCTTGCTGAAGCTCTTGTAGATCGGCCCCAGCATGAACATGAAAACCAGATAAAAACCGATCACGATGTAGTCATAAATTGTCATACAATAGTCCTATGTGCCAATAGCCGGTGCAAGGTCGCAGCATCCTTGTGGAACTGCTCAACCGAGTCTCCCTTTACGAATTCCAGTAACACGTCGAGCGAATCATGGTGCTGCCCGGCAAAATCCAAATAACGAGCCCACTCCAACTCGCCTTGCGCCAGAGGATGCCGATCCAAGTCCGTGGGTTTCCAGTGGAAAACATGCAGACCAACCAGCCATGGCAAGACACAGCGAAGTTGATCCAGATTTTGGTTCACGTCCAGCTCCGGGGCAGGCTGCCAATAGGCTCTCGCATTGCAGTGATCCACTGCTTCCATGAGAGCCGCACAGGACTCGCCGGTTTGCGTCAGTGACCCCTGATGGAATTCAAAAACCAGTTGAATTCCCGCTTCCGCCGCCAAGTCAGCGATACGCCTTGCTTCGTCCGAAATTTGTTCTCGGAATCGGGTCGACGCCTCATCCGGGCTGCGGTTTCCAGCCCAGACCCGAACCATACGAGCCCCCAAGGCCTTCGCAGAAAGCAGTACATCGGAAAACGAAAGTCCCCGACGTTCGCTTTCCCCGAGAACGTAGTACGAGCCGTATGCAGCGACACCTAGACCAGCCTCCACGGTGGCCTCGCCAATGCGGCGAGCGGCCTTCACGTCGCCATGCACGACATGGTTGAGGCCGTGCCACTCGATCGTCTTGAGCCGGGCGGCCCGCGCGTATTGGATCACCTCAACACACGTCCTTTCTTTGAACGTTACTGAAACCAAACCAGGTTGAAATACCACAAAGTCCACCCATCACTTCCACGACCTCCGCAGCGTGCATGCTGCCGAGCCGGTAAGAACCGACTCGGCAGGTCATCATTTGCTTTTCCACTCAGAACACGACTTGGTCGATCTCATTGTCACCCGAGTCGGTGATGCCACCTTTGATCTCGTAAGTCGACTCCATGTTGGCCTCGGTGGGCTTCGCGTAGTGCTTAAGCATCCACGTGCCTTGGGAGTCCAGCTTGCCGTAGATCATGCGGGCCGCAGCCTTCAGACTCTCTGGCGTTACGGAGTAGTTGCAAATCACGGTCACAGCCTCAGGCACCGCACCCAACTCGTAAGGACAGTTGGTCACGACAATGACTTTTTTGCCCTTGGCGATGAGTTGCCGAATCAGCGCGGTGTTGTTGGCCGGGCATAGACGCCAGTAGTAGTTGGTGGCAACGATCACGTCCACTTCATCCACATAGTTCATGAGGAAATCAGTATCTTCCTGAGTTGCCTTGAACTTGGTGTCGACGCAGTAGATGTTCTTGGACTGCTCAACCATGGCTTGGTTAAAGCATTTGTTGTTGCAGAAAACGTCGAATCCACTGTAACCGTCCAGCACCTGTTGCTCGATGACCATGACGGTCTGCTCAGGCCTGAGCGGTAGCAAACTCTCCGTATCACGTAGCAAGGTGCAGCACTTCTCTGCCACGGTCGTGGACAGTTTGATGAGTCGCTGGTCACGGATCGGAGCACCGGCTTGTGCCGCATCGACTTGCCCCATTTTATCGAACTGACCAAGATTGTACTTCATGGTGAGTACGCGTTTGACGGAAGCATTGAGCTGCTCTTCAGAGATCTCGCCATCTTCGACGAAGCGTTTGGTTTCGATCCAAGCTTGATCGCGGAATTCGTCTTCGACCTTGTTGAGGATCAGGTCGCAACCCGCCTTCAA
This sequence comes from Novipirellula aureliae, assembly GCF_007860185.1. NCBI lineage: Bacteria > Pseudomonadati > Planctomycetota > Planctomycetia > Pirellulales > Pirellulaceae > Novipirellula > Novipirellula aureliae. The sequence goes on along the minus strand of NZ_SJPY01000008.1, from coordinate 16,918 downwards.
GGCCAGAGCACACGACTTGGCCACGCCGTATTTTTCCATCAGGGCACCCATCGTGATACTGTCGGTGGTGATCACACCTTCGAAGCCCAAACGCTCACGCAAAAGACCGGTAACGATTTCCGGAGAGACGGTTGAAATCTGCATACTGGGATCAGCAGCAGGTACCGTGGTATGAGCCAGCATGACACTGGGCAGGCCACCTTCGATCAAAGCGCGATAGGGTCTGAGTTCCACAGCGTCAAGACGATCCCAGTCACCCGGTACATTGGGGACGGCATAGTGCGCGTCGATATCAGAGTCACCGCGACCGGGGAAGTGCTTGGCGGTAGGAACGAGTCCACCATCCATATAACCCTTGATTGAGGCCAAGGCGTATTCAGCAATGATGTCGGGATCATCACCGTACGCACGAATGTTAATCTCGGGGTTGTTGGGGTTTATGTTGACATCCAGCACGGGTGAGTGCAGGTTGGTGACGCCAATGGCACTAAGCTGCAAAGCCACGGCCTTGCACGCTTCATAGACCAATTGAGGATCGCCGGTGGAGGTCAAACCCATCGCGGAGGGAAAGAGGTTGATTCCGGCGAAACTAAAGTCGCGGCTGATATCGCCCTCTTGATCAATGGACACATGCAAAGGTACACCCGGATTACGGTTGGCGGCCAACGCTTGCAACTGATTCAGACGCTCTGCATACTGCTCGGGTGAGACATAAACAGCAGGACCAGGAATGAACAGATTCTGCTTGATCTTTTTGTAATCCTTGGGATAGTCATAGTCATAATTCAAACTCTGGTGGTAATGTTGACCACGACGAGAGTTCTGGCCAAACGGAGTGACACGGATACCGCCAATATGCAGCCGTTCCACCGCCTCCATGACATAGGGAGTGACCATGGAGCCACCCCAGTGAATCGTAAAGCATTGGCCGACCTTTTGGTCCAGGCTCATCTTCGATAGGAGGTCATTGATAAATGCCTCACGTTTCTTTGGGTCTTTGTTATTGTCGTACAATTTCGTCATCTCCTTGTTAATGGTTTTCTTCGTAACGTTTAGCTTAAGGTGTTCGAACGATCGACTTTGTGTCGAACCGTGGCGTCGAGTATTGTTTGCCCCTGATACTTAATGAGACTGGCCTTGGCAGCACTGCAATCAGCTAATTTGCCATCCGCATCAAACTCGGCACAGAGCATCTCGGCATCGAATTCAAAGTCGCCAATGGTTTGCGGCGTTCCGTCACCCAAGAGGATGACGAAGGTCGAATGGCGATTCGCCACCTCAAAGTGATTTTCGCCAACTGACTTGGCCGTGACTTCAACATCACCTGCCTGAAAGGGAACCAGCAGTGTGGCCAAGGTTGTCTGGCCCGCGGTCCGTCGGTACTGTAGGGCCGGAGCCGGAACCTTGACGGCATAGTCATAGGAAACCCAGCCTTGAATGGGATCTTCACTACCGCGGTGATGCGTCAAAGACAAGCCGTCGGTTCGCACTGGCTTGACCAGGATACCAACCTCGTTCTGATAGATCGCAGTCACACTCAAGTCCTTGCCCTCGGTAACCTGAGCCTCGGGACCAAAATGCCAATACTGGTCGTACTGATGTTGGGCCTTAGCGGTCAGCTCATCCACGACCAGCCAAAAATGGGGCTTCACGAAGACGACCCTACGACGATGCGTTACCGGATCACCTAAACGCTCAAAGCCGTCGTGGGACCCGTCGACATAGTCAAACTTTTCGGTGCTTGAGAAGCAGCGTAGCGTGCTCTTGGCTTTGGTCTTGAACATCCACTCATCAGCCAATTCGGAAGAATCCTGGCCATCGACGGTGATACTATTATGAGCAGCGGTTGACTTGAACCAAACGCGCCAAGGACCTTCGTAGAGATAGCGACCTGGATCTATCAGCAGGGTCTCGCCGTGGCCCGAAATGTCGACACTCAAGGCATCGGCATTTCCGTGCACACAGCTCTGATCCATCACCCCCAGTTCACCACAGGTGTAAACGCAGTAGAGATCATCGTGGTCCCAACCGCTGCGCATGACCGCAAAACCCGAATCCGGCATTGCCAAAGATCCGAGGGTTGGCTTTTCGCCTTGCTCGCCATGGGTTGCAATCCAAAGCATATCCGGTCGATGAAACAAGCGTGCCCCAGCCTTCAGGACCCAACGCAAATCATTGTGGTCTTCGAGCATGTTCAGATTATTGATGTCTTCCCACAAACCACCGGAGGCGCGTTCACCAAAGACATCGCTCTCGTCGGCATCTTTCAGCATGGGATAGACGCCGTGCGGTTTCATGATGCTGACCACAAAGTCAATCATCTTTTCAGCGTTTGCCATGTAGGTATCACTGACGCGCACCTGATTACGGAGAGCCAAATCTAAAATTTGCGTAAAACAGAATGTGCAAACCAAATGGTAGCCCGAAGCGCGTTCGACCTGCATGCCTTCCTCACAAATTTGCATGCGAATCTGTTCTTCAAAGCGACTCATGGCCTCGGCCTTCCAGTCAAGGGCCTCTTTGAATTCTGGAAAGAGAATGCCCATGTGAGCGAGACCATTCGATTCCATCAGCCCCCAGTTGGGCGACACATTGAAGTAGCTCTTGTGACGCGTGTAGTAGAGACGCGTATGGCGGGCATGCTCGACCATACTGGTCAACATGGTAACCAAGAACTTCGGCGTTAACTCGGGAGAATCGAGGAAGTGATAGAAGCAAGGTACATAGGAGGTATACATACGGATGCCGATCGTCAGCGGACGCCAGGTTCCTTGCTTCATGAAATGTGGGCGACTTACCTCGCCATCGACATGCAGCATCCACTCCATGTCGGGCATCGGATTCTTCACGATCCAGTCGCCTAGAATTCGCTTCCAGGCCTGGGTGTATTTTTCATCTCCCGTATACCAATAGGCGCGACCAAGCTCCGTCAGGAATTCATGACGGTTCAGACAATAGGTCCATTCCGGATCGCCATGCGGATCCGCGTGCCAATCGATGTCTTCAGGGAGATCCACATGCACCAGATGGTTACGGCAGATGGCGTCCGCTTTGGTGGTGTCAAAGGGAGTACCGGGCTTCGGTTTTTCCCAGCCATCATAATACGTTACGTTGTCGCGAGTACGAAAATACGCCAACAAGGCCTCGGCAGCCGCATCATCGTTGTTTCGCTCGACCTCAGCCTTAACCGCTTCGAGCCCTTTGCGGTCCAGGTCCAGCCAGCTAAAGAACGTTTTAATATCTTGCATAAAAAAAACCTGCATCTCAATGGCAGTGAATAAGGCGGCTTCGCCGCAAAAAACGTAGCCTAGGCTTCTAGCCTGGGACCACAACAAAACAAAACCCAGGCTGGAAGCCTAGGCTACGGCCAAGTCGCCGCAAAACAAAACCCAGGCTGGAAGCCTAGGCTACGGCCAAGTCATCGCAAAACAACATCAAGCGCGGCGATAACTGGTGTAGGACTATCGTTCTCATCAAATTTTGGGATCAACGAAAACCCTTACTCAAGAAACTTCGGTGGCACCTCGATGGTGACTTGGCTCTCTTCTTCTGGATGTTGGATTCGCCAGCGCAGTTGTGCGACGGCTTTCCTTCCGATTTCTTCGGGTTGGATGTCAATGGAAATGGGACGAGGCTCCAAGCCCGCCAATAGCGACGTCTCATTGTTGCAGGAGAGGATCTCAAGATCGCGACCGATCTGTATGCCCAGACTTTTTAAGATGGGGTAGAGTTTTGCCGTCAGTGCATCGCAGGTCACAAACATACCGGTGGGCCGCTGCCCTTGGGCCAAGAAGGCTTTCAGTGTCTTTTGGATCAAAAGATCACGATCTCGGTCAATCTCCAACAAATCCAATTGGGACTGCTCAATCTCACACTGCCTCGCACTCAAACCTTGCTCCTCCGCCAGCGACGAAAATGCCGCCCAGCGATCACACAAATTGACCCTGGAGATCAGCGAGGAAGGAGTCACGTAGGCAAGCGTTTTGCAGCCCTTGCTCGCCAAATAACTCACCGCCAAACGGCCAACCTTGCCATGGTTCACCCGCACGCGGTCAGCGGTAAGACGCTCGCTAATGCCGCTCATGACATACACCACCTTGTACCTTCGAAGTACTTCCATCGCCTCAGGCGATACAGCGTCAAGATGGGGCCACACAATCACTCCATCCACACCTCCCTTGGCAACAATCGGCGGCAAAGGTCGCTTTGAACCCACCGCTCCATGCACCATGCTCATTCCATGCGAAGCCAGAGCCTCTTCAATGCCCTGCAACACATTTGCCATGATGGGCGAACGCGTCAGGACCTTAAGGCTTTCGCTGGATGTCAAAAACGCAATATTGCCGGTTTTGAAGCTGGTATCGTTTAGACGTCGGGGACCACGGCGACGCGATGGAGGCTTGGGCACGTACCCAATGTCTTCCATGATGGCCCTGATCCTATCCGCCGTTTCAGAACGCACACTCCCCTCGCTATTGATAACGCGAGACACGGTGGTGTGGGATACACCGGCTAGTTCGGCGACTTTAACAATGGACATAACACCTCAATTCAACAAACAACAACATCCAACTTGGCGACAATTCCTCTCCCTACGGTCTTTATTCATTGCTTTTTCAGGACCAGCTTGCGAAGGTTGATGGGCTGCCAATGGCCCTTGTCGGGCTTGATACGGAGGCTGCACTTACCCGCCTTGTCAATGCTAAACTTCCCCAGCGATCGATGGACATAGTTGCCATACCCTCCGGTCGAAGCGACTTCCACTAACCCTTGCTGATCTGGCAAGTCGACCAGAAAACGGCTTGAATCTTGCTCGACGGCCAATTCGGCTATGATCTCATATTGCCCTGGTCGATCGACCTGAAACGACCATTCCACCCAAGCGTTTTCATCGGTCCAATAACCAATATTGGGAGTGTCCTCTTGGTGTTGTACACGGGCTTGGTCCGCCCCTTCGTTGTTGTGGATATAGGCCACGTCGGCGGAAAGAACCAAGGATCCCTCTTCGTTGGGCATCGCTAAACCGGCCTCAATGTCCAATGCTCCGCGGACCTTTAGCACCACAACGCTGTTGATCGAGTCGGGGGCCCGTGCAGGCAGGGCAACGACGATTCCCGAATCCTGTCGGCGAGTTTCTAAGGCCGTCGAATCGGCCATCAGGTAGGCCTGCTCGATCTGGCTCTTCAAACCGGGCACCAGCAGTTCTCCATCTTCGGGCCAGTCAAAAACGTGCAGATACAGGATCGTACCGTCGCCGACTTCCTTCTTCGTGCAACGTCCCCAAGCCAAACGGCCCAAGGGACTGGCAGTCGTGCCATAAATCGATTCGCTGTTGGTCTTCATCCAGCGACCGATCGCCTTGAGTCGATCGACGGCTTCGGGCAACAACGTCCCTTCGCCGGTGGGGCTAACGTTCAGAAGGTAATTTCCACCCTTGCTAGCGATATCTGCCAGATTTCGAATGAGAGTCGACGCAGACTTGAAATTGGTATCGGACTTCTTGTACCCCCAACTGCCACTGATGGGCATGCAAACCTCCCAGTCTTGTCCCGCCGGAGCAAGCCTTGGGATATTCCGCTCAAAGGTCTTGTAGTCGCCCGGTGAGTTTTTGCCTAGACGATCATTGGTGATGATGCCGGGCTGGAGGGCCGTCACACCGTGCAGACTTTCAAAGGCCTCCTTGCTCATCTCTCGAGGAGTGTCCCACCAGAAAATCGAGATGGGGCCATAATCGGTCAGCAACTGTTTTGCTTCGGGAACCGCCTTCTCTCGAACATACTCGTCAAAACTGACTCGCTCGATCGTCTTGTCCCAACTGTTTCCCATGCCGCCAGGATGATGCCAATCCTGGCACTGTGAATAATAGAAACCAAATCGAATCCCTTGCTCTGCACAGGCGTCGGCCAGTTCCTTCATGATGTCACGCCCAAACGGCGTGGCGTCGACGACGTTGTAGGGACTGCACTTCGAATGAAACATGGCGAAGCCATCGTGATGCTTGGCAGTGATGACGAGATACTTCATGCCCGCCTCTTTGGCCAGTTCCACAAACGCCTTGGCATCAAACTCGGTGGGGTTGAACTTATCGACATTCTCTGTCTTGTAGTCCGCAATTGGAATCCGGGCCTTGTTCATCATCCATTCAGCGCTGTTGGTCGGCATCTTACCCTTGTATTCGCCGCCGGTTACGGAATAGACGCCCCAATGAACAAACATCCCAAAGCGAGCAGCGTTCCACCACTGCAATCTTTCTGAACGCTGCTCGGCGGTTTCCTGCGATTGCGAACCAGCCATTCCAGCTTGCTCGGCCCAAAGCATAGGACCTAGCAACGCAAAAAATATCACGCAGCATGTCACACCTGCTTTACGCATCACTGCCATCACTCCACCTCCAACAAAATGTTCATGAACGGGGCTCCATACGATGGAACGCGTCTCTCAACAAAATTGATGCGAAGCAGGCCATCCAACCCCTCGGCACCTTTGCGACAGTAACAACGCATAAATCTCTGCCCTAGAGTGCCAATCTACCACACAATTCACAATTAATGAACAGTTCTAATGCCGTATGCACAAATTTTTTTTAAAAAAACACGATCGTAAGATTGCCACGTTTCGACGGTCCCATTTTGAGAGCCGGGCCCACCGGTCATAAAAGCGTTGACGAAAGGATGCCCGAGCCTGGCGTCATCGGCTCATGAATGCAGGGAAAAACAAGATTGGGACCGCCGAACGAAACGACCGCCACTCTTCCCGGAACCCCACCGTTGACCGTGACTTCCTCATTCTCCGCCGTTCGATGTTAATTAAATGTTAAATGCAGGATCGGCTGACGTCGCCCCCCACAATTAACAGAACGCAACCGCTTCCCATTGCCTCGTCGCTTCTTCGTGGAATTTGAGTGGGTTTTCCCCCTGATGTACTCGGATAGGGTCCAGCAATTGGGCGGCGGTTTTAACGCGGTGAACTCCACCGGATCAAAAACCAACATCCCCCGCCGCTCCCCGGCCTGTCGATTTAATCGTTTAACGCTTAGCCGAAGGCGTCAGCTTTTCCATAATCGGTCGCCTATGGCTTGGCGTTAAACAATCAGTCGAGTCAAACCGATTAAATCGACAGCCCGTCCCGACGGCGGTAGCTGCGGTGCAGACCAACCGGGAAGCAGACAACCTCAGAAACTCTCTGGTTCTCGAATAGCGTGGACTAAAAAACGGAGCGAGTTTCACAGCGGGTGTTTTTCCTGCTTGCGTCCAGCTTGTCCGGGCGGAGCAACACGTGGCAGCTACATGTCAAGCTCGACGGAAGGATGCTTCACGTTTCAGAATTCCTAAAGTCCATACCATTCCTCTGGTTCTCTATTTAATATGGCAACACCGGCTAACACCCTGGTTAGCACATCGAGGGTGGCGATTTTCAACTCAGGCATGAGTGGAATTGAAACCAGTTCCACGATAGGGTAACGAAGTGAAAACGTTTCTTTCCTTCCGGATACCATCATGAACCAGTCAAGCTCGCGAATCGCTTACCTTCCCTTGTTCGCCATACTCGTGGTGGCCAACTGCAATTCAGCCATTGCGATCGAACCGTGGCCCGAAAATCCTTGGTATTGGTCCGCTGGCGGTCGGCCCGTCATGCTGATGGGCGGCAGCGACGATGACAGTTTGTTCCAGTGGCCCAAAGATCAATTGATTCCGCAACTCGATCGTATTGCTGCCGCAGGCGGGAATGTGATTCGAAACACGATGAGTGATCGTAACGACAAAGGCTTCGAACTCTACCCTTTTTTGTGTCTTGAAAATGGAAAATATGACCTCGGCCAATGGAACCAAGAGTATTGGCAACGCTTTGAGCGAATGTTGTCTGAAACGAAACGCCGAGGCATCTTTGTTCAAATTGAAATTTGGGACCGCTTCGACTACACGGATTCCGGAAAAAATTCGCGTGGTTCAACTCATTGGCACGACCATCCCTACAACCCTTTGAACAACGTCAACTATACGTCTGCCGAAAGCGGCTTCGAAAAGCGTTATCCCGATCACCCGGGCAGCAATCGACAGCCGTTCTTTTTCACGACGCCAAAGCAACGAAACAACGAGACCGTGCTGGCGTTTCAAACAGCATTCGTCAGCAAAATGCTTGATCACTCGCTTTCTTATGATCACGTCTTGTATTGCATCGACAATGAGACCAATGGTGACCCGGCATGGTCGCGTTACTGGGCCGAATTCCTGCATCGCCGCGCTGCATCCGATGGGAAACAAGTCATGGTCACGGAGATGTGGGACGATTGGAACTTGAACGCTCAACGGCATCGGCAAACGTTTGACCACAGCGAATTGTACGCCTATGTCGACGTCTCGCAGAACAATCACAACAAAGGTCAAAAACACTGGGACAATTTTCTGTTTGTCCGAAAATATTTGAACGATAAGCCACGTCCGATGAACACAACCAAGACTTATGGTGCGGATGGCAACAAGTTCGGCCACAGCGACCAGGATGCGATCGAGCGTTTTTGGCGACATTTACTTGCGGGTGCCGCATCGATCCGTTTCCATCGTCCTGATGCAGGAATGGGGATCAACGACAAAGCCGTCGCTTGCCTCCAAGCAGCACGGCAAGTCGAATCGCAGGTGTCGTTCTGGGATTTAGATCCGGCGAACAAGCTTCTAACGGAAAGGTCCGAGAACGAAGCCTATGCAGCGAGCAACTCCGACCGCAGTCTGTCGGTGGTTTACTTTCCTAAAACGGAACCTGCACGAACCGTCAGACTTGAGACCGGAGCGGCATCCACCAAGTTTGAAATCCGCTGGATCGGAATAGATATCGGCGCAGAGACGCAAATCGAAGACGCTCGATCGGATGAATCGAAACGCATTCCTTTAACACCGCCGCTAAGTGGCAATGTCGTAGCGGTTGTGAAACGGCTACCGTCATGAAGCACCTGTATCGCGTCATCGTTGAAAACAATACGGACACGCTTTTTGGGCGGTCATGGCAACGGAAGTGAACCGACTGACGCCGCGACGATGTAGCCACAGGACAAAAGCCATGTCAACCTTCGCCGCTTCAGCCACCTTGATTTCCGCCGACCAATCGACCATCGAAATTGATTCCATCGGCACGCCGGAACCAAAAATCAAAGCGACGAAGTCTGAGACAATCGAAACGGACGATCCACACGTTGAACTTACTCGTATGCTACTGGTCCAAGCCAACACGCACACCGGCCTCGAAGACGGCGGACGGTACACCGTCAAACGTTATCGCTCCACCAAACAAATCACTGAAGACGGCTGGCAATACAATACCATCGAGCTACAACCACTCAACAGCAACTGTCAGCCAATCCAAATCACCGAATACAACGCCGATGATGTGCGAATCATCGGTGAATTCGTCTGTTGGGTTGCAAGTCACGATGATAGATGAAACCCTCCTTGCGGCTGACGTTAGATGAACTCACTGCCATGCATTCCACAAATTCTTGCGGGTCCATTGTTTATTGGGCACGCAGCACTCGCACCTTTTCACCCAACTGCGTTGTGTTACCTCCCGTGATTGCGACGCCAAGTCGCAGAATGTATCCTTGTTGAGCGTTTGCGTGAACAAAACGAGTCGTTTCTAACAGGCATCTTCCTCGCGTGACTCCAGAACAACTAGCTCGGCTGAACATCGACCGCGATTTGTCGGCGGCTGGTTGGATTGTGCAGAACCTTTCCGATATGAACATCTCGGAAGGGCGTAGTGTTGCGGTTCGTGAGTTCCCTCTCAAGACAGGTTTGGCCGACTACACCCTATATGTTAATGAAAAGATGATCGGGATCGTCGAGGCGAAGCCAGAAGGGCATACACTCACAGGCGTCGAAATCCAATCAGCCAAGTACGCGGATGGATTGGAGCCAGGTATTCCGCATTACTCGATCCCGTTGCCGTTCGCCTACGAATGGACGGGGCTAGTGACTCGCTTCACAAACTCGCTCAACCCTCATCCGCGAAGTCGTGATGTCTTCACATTTCATCGTCCTGACGAGTTGCTGCAATCGTTTCGCAACACCTACAACCCGCGGATCGCAGTCACCGTCGACATGATCGCCACCGGTACCGACGTCAAACCGCTCAAATGTCTGATCTTCATGCGGAACATCAAATCGTGGTCCTACTTCGAGCAAATGAAAGGCCGCGGCAGCCGCGGCATCGACTCGGACTCGCTCAAGTCCGTCACGCCCGACGCCGCCTGCAAAACCCGCTTCGTCATCGTCGACGCCGTTGGACTGTGCAAACAGGACAAGAACCATTCAAAGCCGCTTGATCGCCAGCCCACCGTCTCGCTTGAGCGCGTCCTGAAAGAAGTCAGCAAAGGCGTCGTCCATCCCGACCTCGCCAGCACTCTCGGAGCCAAGATAAGTCGCCTTGCCGGGAACCGCAGCGAAGGCTGGCACAAAGACGTGGAAAAGCAGATCGACGGCCGGCCCGTCAGCCACGTCATCTCCACGCTCTTCGACAGCGTCGACGCCGACAAGAACCGCGAGCTGGCAGCCAGCAAATTCAGCGTCACGCCCGACCAAGTCACCGACACCCAGCTGGACGAAATCGAAGCCGAACAAGTCCGCACCGCCTTGCTCCCGTTTCACAACCCTCAGCTCCGAGAAATCCTGCTGCGACCCGAGCATCAGGTGATCGACAAATTCACGCGCGACCAACTGCTGACCTCCAGCTTCGATCCCGAAGCCAAAAAGCGAGCCGAAACGCTGGTCACCAGTTTTCGTCAATTCATCGAAGACAACAAAGACGAAATCGAAGCCATCAGCATCCTCTACAGCCGTCCGTATGCCGCCGGATTGCGGTGCAGCCAAATCAAAGACCTCGCCCGCCGCCTGTCGATCAAACCGTTTCACGTCGACGAGTCCCAACCGCAAACGCTGCTCAAACTTTGGCAAGCCTTCGGCGCGGTGCATCCGGACAAAGTCGACACCAACGGCAAGCACTGCAAACACATCGTCGACCTCGTGGCGTTGGTCCGTCACGCGATCGACCCCGACTCGCCGCTGCGACCGGTCGGCATGACCGTCGAGGAGCGATTTACCGAGTGGCTGAGCGACCAGCAGTCCAGCGGCGGCGAGTTTACTGACGAGCAGATGCAATGGCTGGTCGCGATCAAGGACCACATAGCCAGCAGCGTGATGATCGAGCAAGACGATTTTGAATATGCCCCGTTCAATCAGTTCGGCGGCATCGGCCGCGCGTACGAACTGTTCGGTACGTCCTTGAAAGCTGAAATGAGTTTGGCCAGTTAGCAAGTAGGAATGACGAGTCGTCAATGAACGGAATTTACAAAGACGATCCTACCGCGACCTATCGTGGCTACCGAAGGCAGGCTCTTTACTGCTTGTATCGACTATTTGATGACGGACTGTCTGATGACACTATCATTCAGCCCGAAGGCAACGAAGACCTTGAAATCCAAGACAGTTCTGGGCAGCGACTCGAAGTAGTTCAAGTTAAAGACTACTCAGCTAATCTCTCAGCATCGAATTTCAAGCCGTCGTTCTATCGTCGTATCAGTGATCTTTGTGCCAGTGATGCATCGGTCAAAATCAAGATTGTTTCTTTCGGCGAAATTGGGCCTGAACTCTTAAAGGCGTATGACAACGACAAAGATACCCCCAAACGCTCCATAGACACGCTGACAAAAGACCGCGATGAAACGGACAAGGATGGAAACAAGAAGACCATCAAGGGGTTGAGTGAGGCCGAAGCGAAAGAGGTCTTTAAGCGTATTGAGGTTGAGGTTGTCGATGAAGAAACACTCACTAAGCACGTAGTCGACAAATTGAAGGCCACCATGACCTCAGGTAATCCCGAGGTGGCCTTTGTAAATCTAATGTGGTGGTTGATTTCATCAGCGGAAAAACAAAGGCGTTTGACTCGCTCGAAAACCGTCGAGAAATTGACGCAACTTGGCAAGTTCGTTGCCTACCGAAATGCACACGCTCAGGAGTGGAATGTATCAATCAAACCCATCGAGTCGGCATCGTCAGATGCTGAAACTCGCGAAAAACTGAGCCAAGAGTTTTTCCAAGGGGGGCGAGTTCGAGCGGAACACGTTGCCGCAGGGTTGGACGTTCCACGAGACCCCGCCATCACGAGCATTCACGAGGCGTTTCTGCGAGAGAATGTAGTCATTCTTCGAGGTGCATCTGGGCAAGGCAAAACAACGTTGGCCTACCGCTACCTACTCGACTGGGCGCCGTCAGACTTTCGATATCAAGTTGAGAAGGCGGCGAGTCTCGAACATGCCCGCCTCATGGCAGCAGCAATCGCAGGACACGCCGACATCATCGACGTGCCGTCGATGATCTACATTGACGTACGTCCCGGAGACAACTGGTGGGTCGAAGTCGTCCGAGAATTGGCGGGCGTTAACGGAATCCGCGTATTGGTGACACTAAGAGAAGAGGATTGGTTCCGATCGCGTGTTTCTCCGGAGGATTTTGCATTCGCAGACGTCTCGATGGATTTCACCGAGGAATCGGCCAGCCAGATATTTGAGAACCTGCGGAATGCAGGCTATGGCGACAAGCAACTGGATTTTCAAGATGCATGGTCAAAACTTGGGGACCGAAAGACGCTCTTCGAGTTTGTTTATCTGGTAACTCAAAACGAAAGCCTATCTCAACGGGTTAAAGCTCAGATTGGCATTCTCAAAGACGAAGTTAACAAGGGTGAGTTGGTCGACAAGGAACTTCACCTACTGCGGCTTGTTGCAGTGGCTTCTGCATATGAAGCGAGGCTCGATCTAAAGGCTCTTGCGGAGTCTATCGCGCTGCCAGAACCAACGAGGGCATTGGAGCGATTCGGGAACGAGTATTTACTTCGTACGTCGGCAGACGGAAAGCATGTCGAGGGATTTCATGCAATTCGGAGCGAGATGATTGCGCGAGAGCTAACTGATCCAGTTCTTCAACCTCGCGGGAAAATTGAATCTTTACTTCCGCCGCTTGTAATAGAAGACGATTTAGAAAGCTTACTGCTTTGTTCATTTTCTCGGAATGAGAACGCCACCTCCGATGTTGTACGGAGGCTCGATGGAATTCAACTCGATACATGGACTGGCGTACGAGGAGTGCTGGTTGCGCTCCAATGGCTTGGCATCAAGCAATACGCGGGGAAGAACACGGACCTCGTGGCAGAGGTGCGGTCAATTTCGCCAACTAGTTGGTGGTTTACATTGGACTGGGACCTAGCACACGTCAAAGGCGACAAAGGTTTCGCAATTCTTCAGCAGCTTGCGAAAACGACACCATCTTTTGCCGCGGCGGCCGCCGTTTCTAAAGGCTATCAAAATCGCCAATCCAACAAGAACGAGGTCTTTGATTTCGCTCGACAGTGGCTTGGTTCTTTCCCAATACCGCAAAACGATCTCGATTCGGTAACGCACTTCGCTGCGCTCGGAGAAACACTCTACTGGCTCGGACATCTTGGACAGGAAAACCCCAACGTATCGGGTTGGCTGAACGATCAAACGATTACTGACGCATGGAACCTATTACCATTGCAACTGTTTGCACGTTTCGCAGCAGGCATCTTCAAGTTCGCTCCTGAATTGTACACAGGTTGGGTGCGGGAGCATCGCGAAGAAGTTGAACGACGAATTCGCTCTGATGCGACAATCATCGCACTAGTTGAGGATGACGACTGCTTGGTAGCTCATTTCGTAATCGACATTGAGCGGGAAGCTTCGGATTTGAAGAGCGCGGAGCAGGAAACCAGCGTAAACGACTTAGCCGTACAACGTGTCGAGATTGTTTCGGCGTGTCTGCCGGGATATGCGAGGTATGGTGCTGCGGGTTACGGCCATCAAATGAGTCTGTTTGAATCGTTGGGAGATGACTCAACTAAGAGAATGCCGCTTGAAAACATAACGATGCCGTGGCTGCCGGAATTCAATGCTCTTTCTCGTGGTGCGGTCGAGTTCGGGTTTCGCCCAGAATCATGGGACGACTATTTCGCAAAAGTACGTGAACTTCGAGAAAAGATCGGAAATGCGTTTTCCAATTTTCGGCAAGTGTTGGCAAAGAACGGAGACTCAAATCTCCTTGATACTGCCGCATGGGACGAATGCAATAAATGCCTCAGTGGCGAGTTTCTGCTCCCAAAATCCGCCGTGGATGAATGGGGGTTCATGGCGGAATCACGGTCTGATAAGTCACTTGGGGAAATGGCGACCAGTTCCGCTGTTTCGAGCTTCATGGAATCAATGGGCAAGAAGTTCGTCGCCAAGTCAAATCTAGACCCCTTTAACAGAGCGCTCAACGAATTCACGAACACGCTCGGCAACTTTTTTTCACAGGCCATTCAGGCTCTCGCGCTAGTACCCGACTTGAGAACGGCGGTCAGTGAACGTGCACGTCAAGCCATTCTCGACAAAGGCAAAGAATTGGGAGTGATTGAGGACTCAATTCGACTATCCGTTCTAAATGGCATGGATGCGTTAATCGCCCTTCGGAAGCTACAGGAAACGGAACGGACTCTAAACCTCACTGATCGTTTAGAGTTCGACGACGGTTTTAGCCAGAAAGAACTTCGAGATTTCTTAGAGACCATGCGGTCATGGATGTTGTTTTGCTATCCGGATCAGGTCCTGCCTAACACATCGAAACAAAAGAAAAAGAGGCGAAAAAACACAAAGGTCCGGAGTTCAAAAGAACTGCGAGATTGCCTGCAAGCGACAGCCAATCGACTTTCACAAGAGCTCAAAAAACTCAAGAAGGGAGGAATTGACGCGAAAATCATTAGTGAAACTGTACCATGGTACGGAGAAACATGCCTCTGGATTAGCTTTGATACAGAGCATCCACTTGGTTCGCTTGTTGCAGTTGAAGCAATGTGGAAAGCGCTAGTTGAGGCCCTTCGCCCCGATCGCGACAAGATTGTTCGCTCGAAAACGATCGACTATCTCTGGTCCAAGATCGTTTTGGTACCGTTGGTTCAAGGGCGCAGTCTTGACCGACAGGCCTATGCTCACATGAAGGGCGCGTCTTATGCGCTGGATGAAGACCCTGCAACACAACTTTGGCGATTCGTTCCGGAAGAGATTCCGATTTCCGCGTGGGGCGAACTCGGGTTGCCACAATGGAGTCATCCGGATCAAAGAAAAGTTTTCGACGACTTCACAATTGCATACGGGACTACATTTCAGCACGTCGATCACATGGCGGATTTCACGAGATGTAAGGTTGATCTCGACGAAGACGGAGAGAGGGTGTTCCTCGAATATGCGCAACGAGCCGCCAAACGCGTCGAACCATTTGTGCAAGAAACATTCGACTCTTGTGAAGAGCTTCTCAAACATTTCCCTGAGCTGAATGAGGAAGTCATTGAGGACCGTCCGAATATCTTGAACTGCATGAATTTGATTGTCGCAATGGGGGATGCAATTAAACCATCTGAAGACTTTGATGAGAAACAAGGCCTTACGATTGACGAGATGGCTGACTGGCGTAACAGGCTGAGGGACGGCCTAAACCTGTTGGGTGAGGCACAGTCGCTTTGGATGGCCGACTACTTGGGCATTCCGGGTTTCGACTATCCAGACGACTCCAACGAAGCTGAATAGTTGTTTGTAGTCTGCTTTCCTACATGGCTTACACCGAGCAGATCACGTTTCTGCTCTTTCTGAAAATGGCCGACGAGCAGTCGAAGCCTCCGTACAACAAAAAGATCGTGCCCAAAGGACTCGATTGGGCCAGCTTGCTGCAGCGCGACGGCGAAGAACTCCAACGACACTACCGGCATATCCTCGATGAACTGGGCAAGGAGTCCGGGATGCTCAGGGCGATCTTGAAAAAGACGCGGCAGGATATCCAAAACCCCGCCACACTCCGCCGCGAGAATCGTCGATTCTGTCGACACCGAGAACTGGTCCAGCATGCAGGCCGATACCAAAGGGGATATCTACGAAGGGCTGCTCGAAAAGAGTGCCTGCGAAAGCCCCAAAGGCGCGGTGCAGTACTTTACGCCAGAATCTCACAGCAAACGGTTCTACTTTTCCATATCGCTCAGCTGCAGATTCAACGCACCGATGGACATGCGGATTTCAATGAGTGAAATCGTCAATGATCCGACCATCAGTACGAGACTAATCGCGAAGACAACTTTACCGAAGAATACAATTCCTGCAAATAGCAACCCCATGCATAACGTGCATGAGAGGAGACTAGCGACACCGAGTGTTTGCATGTCCCTAATCAAGTTCACCCGCCGACGCAAGTTTGCGATCTGTGCGGCCGCTACGGGATCAGGTGTCTTTTGATACTCTCGGTGCAACGTGCGGATAACGGTTGCCAAGGCGAGAAACCGGTTGGTGTAGGCAAGCAACAGCAGTGATATGGTTGAGAAAAGCAACGCGGGGGTGGTGAGTTCAATGTTCATTTTTTCCTTTCCAAGACGACTATACGCGTCCAAACGAAAATAGCGATATCGGATGCCGATCCGACCCAGAAAAGCAAACGCACGCGGGGGGGACTTTTCCACGGGCGTTTCGTTTGTGGCGTAAGCTTCTAGCTTGCGATGGTTGGCTTGGTGATCGTTTGGTTTGCGAAGAGATCATTGCAAAATGAACATTGCAAAGGGTTCATTGCTTGGTGGGGCAAGACGGCGGAAGCCGCGAGAAAGAACAATGAACAGGAAAAGCAGATTGCGAAGCAAAACTGCAATTGGAACCTTGGTAGTGGATCTTGTTAAAGATCCTTGTTGCGAGGGATCTTTAACAAGATCCACTACGGCTAACCCGGATTATTCACGAGACACCAAACAAAAAGGGCCTTTCTTGCGTCTAAGTGTTTAACAACCAAGCACTTTCGACAAACAAGGAAGACCCTTCATGAGTTTACAGTCTGCGCAGCAATTTGTCTTG